>CAYJHT010000363.1:0-2866 GCA_964369615.1 uncultured Desulfovibrionaceae bacterium | reverse complement strand
TTGGGAAAAAAAAGTTTCCCCCCACACCCCCCTTCAAAAAAACCATCTGTTTAACTAGATAGTTGGCGCTTTTTAACGGAAAATTTGAAAAGCGACATTTTATTTGAGAGTGTTTTTAGACTTTACAAGGCACTAGTAGTTTGTTTTTTCTAAAAGTTTATTTTTTCAAAAAATAAAAGTATGTTGCTTTAAAAACAGACCCGAGGTAATTTCATGGAAAAACATTTTGTACAATCGTCTGTGAGCAAAGGCTCCCTATGCGGCGCACTCCTTGCCGCCACACTCTGCCTTATGCCACTCAACACCACAGAAAGCCATGCCGCACAAAGAGCACACATCGCCGCAGCAGACCAAAACGGCGGATACTCTAACGCCGTACTCGATAGAGTCATAGAAAAATGGCAAGCACCCAAAGAAAATATAGGGCGCGTTGTACGCATCATGGTCATGGTCGACGGCGACGGAAAACTCACCGACTGCATGCCCATTACTGAATCCGGCTCACCAGCCGCGGATAAAGCCGCCTGCGATGCCGCACGCGCTGTAGGCACATTTGCTACGCCACCCTATGGCCTGCCCATGGATGTCTTCCTCTCTTTTTGGATGGGCACGCCAAATATGACACCCAGCATGACATCCAACACAGCAGGCAACACAGCAGGCACCACGCCACAAACAGAGACAGCTGACCTCAGTATAGACCTGTCACCACAAGATACACCCACAACAACACAAGCGCCCATGCCGCTCGTGACAACAATACAAACACCCACACAAGACGCACCCATAACAGAACCTGTCGTCATCCCAAGCTCACCCACTCGACCCGTACTCGAACGCGCTCCCATCCCCTATACCACAGCCCTGCACGCAACAAACTCAGAACTGAGTCCCGAAGCAAACACAAACGCACCGCACACCTCATATAAACCCACCATCCAAGACTCACGCAGTGGCGCCGTCTTCGATGAAAAAGACTACTACGTCAAACGCGTCATGGGGAAAATTGGCCCCCTCGTCGTCTTCCCCGCAAATATGCCAAGAGGCAAATTCTCAACCTCCATCTCCGTGCGCGTCGATGATGACGGAACCATCCTCAAAGTCATATTGGACGACAGCAGCGGCATTGCCGCACTCGATGCCGCAATCGTCGCCGCCGCAAAAGAAGTCGGCAAGGTCTACGCGCCACCTTCAAATAAAATCGAAGACCTCTACCTCACCTTTGTTGTGGATAATCCCTAATCGAGATTTCTATTAAGGAAAATACTATGCAAAAGAAACATGTTCTTGCAAACACCGTCGTAGGCATAAACCCTGCTATGCACCGTCTTATAGCCGCACTTGCCCTTCTCACCCTCTTCATATTCTATGCTACGCCTGCACGCGCAGTCATCACCATCGATATCTACGGCCCCGGACAAAATGTCATCAACCTCGCACTCGCAAGCCCTATCGATGGACCCGATAGCATCGCAGGCGGACTCGCTCCCGACCTACAAACACTCGTACAACAAAACCTCTCCATACTCCCCTTCATGGAACTGACAAGCCCTACATCCGTCCTCGGCGGCACCGTACTCAAAGGCGCAGAACCGCCAAACCTTGACTTCCGACGCTTCCAACTCGCCGGCTCCGATATCGTTGTCACCTCCTTCTGGTCAAACAGTGACACCATACAAGTGCGCGCCTTTGAAACACTCAGCGGCAATCGCATCTTCGGCAAAGAATACGCCAATATCTCCCGCAGTGAACTTGTCAACGTCGCCGATCAACTCTGCGCCGACCTCCTCCAAGTCCTCATCGGCAACGGTGACTTCTTCCGCTCCACACTCGCCTTCGTCAAAAAAACCGGCAAACTCCAGTCAAACATCTGGCTCGTTAAACCCACAGGAAGAGACCTGCGACAAGTCACTCGCATGGAAGGCGAATCACTCTCGCCCGCATGGTCGCCCGACGGACGCTTTATCGTCTTCACACATATCGACACACGCTCACACGCCCTCGGCGTATGGGATAGAAGCTCAAACAAAGTCCAACGCATACGCTTCCCCGGAAATATCGTCATAGGCCCCGCTTTCATGCCAGATAACAAAGTCGCCGTCAGCCTCTCCAACGGGCGCAATCCCGATATATTCCTGCTCAATCACGCATTCCAACGCGAAAGAGCTTTGGAACAAAGTAATTCCATCAACGTCTCACCAACCTTCAGCGCCGACGGAACAAAAATGGCCTTCACATCCAGTCGTCTTGGAGGCCCCCAAATATTCCTCAAAGACCTTTCCACAGGCTCCGTCACACGCGTAAGCAAAAACGGAAACTATAATTCAGAAGCCTCCCTCTCACCCGACGGCACCGTCGTCGTCTACAGCCGTATGACAGATTTCGGACACAGAATCTTCGTGCAAGACCTCGTCACCGGCGCAGAACGACAAATCACCTTCGGCCCCGGCAGCGATGAACAACCCTCCTTCTGCGGCGACAGCTACTCCATAGCCTTCGCCTCCACACGAGGCGGCGCCCGCGGCATCTACATCACCACGCGCAACGGCGGCACCGCTAAAAAAATACCCACAGGTTCCGGCAATGCCTCCTTCCCTCGATGGGGAATGCCACAATAGAGATTTGTATTTTTTTAGGGGCTGTTTCTAAATATAGATATTTTTTTGAAATGCTTGTGGGGGGAAACTTTTTTTGGGAAAAAAAGTTTCCCCCAAGTGGTTTTCAAAAAAAAGGAAATTAGAATGACGTGCCGGAGTTGCGAATTTGAGGATAAAAAGAGTTGACAAAGGAATTTGCTCGATGTATACATGCCTTTCCTGATGGGCCTATAGCTCAGCTTGGTAGAGCCCCCGGCTCATAACCGGTT
>CAYJHT010000362.1:0-2870 GCA_964369615.1 uncultured Desulfovibrionaceae bacterium | reverse complement strand
GTGCGCCTTAGGAGCGGGTCTATCTCATCTTTCAAAAAAACCATCTGTTTAACTAAGTAGTTGGCGCTTTTTAATGAAAAAAACACACTTCTTTCTAGAAAAACTTTTCTATATTCTCTGACAACAAGCGCAGACTTTCAAATTGTCGCAAGAGTACTTTGCAAGCACACTTGAGAAGAGTGCACACAACCGAAATAACGTGCTGCAATGATAATGAGATGAAAAAAATATTCTTAACATGGCAGTTGGGCTTGACAGTGAGGCATAATGTGTGTATTGTTATTCTCCTTGTGCTTACTTGAGAGCACTCGAGGATACGCTCCGGTTATGAATAGGAGCGTACTTTTTTTATGATGGACTAAGGTTGTGAGATAAAGCACACAGCATGTATGCTGCGCGTAAACAAAACACTTCCTTTTTAACTGGAAAATAAAGGGTAAACTGCATGAACATTCCTATTTCACGGCAAGGTTATGCACAACTTGAAGAAGAACTTGAGCGCCTAAAGGCGGACAGACCAGCCATTATTCAAGCCATCAAGGAAGCGCGTGAAGAAGGCGACTTGCGCGAAAATGCAGGGTATGATGCCGCACGCGAACGCCAAGGTATGAATGAAGCGCGCATTACGTATATCGAATCGCGAATGGGACAATTCCAAGTCATCGACTTAGATACACTCACAAGCGAAAAAGTCATTTTTGGCGCCACCGTAGAGGTTGAAGATGTCGACACTGGCGAAACAAAGAACTTCACACTTCTAGGACCAGATGAAGCTGATTTTGCCACCGGTTCCATTTCTGTCCTCTCGCCTGTCGGAAGAGCCTTGCTCGGCAAAGAAGAAGGTGATGAGGTCACAGTGGATATCCCCCGTGGACGCGTTACCTACGAAGTAATATCTCTCAAATTTTTGGGCAGTAAACGAGTGTCCGCATAAGGCAGACAAAATCGTATAAATATGCTGAGGGAGAGAGTAATCTCTCCCTCTCGCTTTATAAGGCGATTATCACAAGCGCCTTGTAAAATCTAAAAGATTTTTTTGAAAGACTCGAGGGAAAATTTTTCGACGCTAACAAAACTTTCCCTCCCCCCGCAAAAAAGAAAAATAAAAAAACAATTGTTAGCCTTTACAAGGCACTAGTGCCTTGTATTCACTAAAAGTATACATGCAAAAGCAAAAAGCTCGTTTGAAGAAAAATCATTCGGCAGCTCTTTTTACATGCTAAACAGATGGTTTTTTTGAAGGGGGGTGTGGGGGGAAAGCTTTTTTTTCCCAAAAAAAGTTTCCCCCACAAGCCTTTCAGAAAAAACAAAATAAACTTTTAGAAAAGACAAGGCACTAGTAACATTCCACTCATTGAGGATGCAAGGCGTGCAAAAGCCATGGTCTTTTTATATCCATACCCTCGGCTGCAAGGTCAATCAATACGAAAGCCAAGCTTTGCGCGAAGCATGGTGTTCACTGGGCGGCACACATCTCGACACATTTGAAGAGGCAGACGTCGTCCTTATAAATTCCTGCGCCATTACAGCACGAGGTGAACGCGATACCCGACATGCCATATATACAGCACAAAGAGAATGCCCTCAAGCTTTGTGTATACTCACTGGCTGCGCCGCGCAAGCTGTAGCAGCACAGATAACAGACGCAAACCTGCAAAATGCCGTCTCTGTTATTATTCCGCCAAGGGCAAAAGCGTGTCTTTTGCGTGGCCCTTGGCAATGGCAAGATTTCTCCGGAACATGCTACATAGAAATGGGCATCTTTCCCCCCTTTGGCGAAAACGGCTTTTCCATTAGCTCATTTCAACGCTCACGCCCGGTGATTAAGGTGCATGATGGCTGTTCGCATCGCTGCACTTATTGCATTGTTCCCCTTGTTCGTGGTCGTGGCATAAGTCGTCCCGCTCACGAAATTGTGCATGAAGCGCACACCTTATTGCACGCAGGCTATGTAGAAATTATGCTGTCAGGTATCAACTTGCACCAATATGGTCGGGATTTTTTAAAAAATTCTGAAGAAGCGCAAGATTTTTGGGCACTCTTAGAAATACTTGACAAAGCCTTAGCGCCAGAATGGGCAGGGCGTGCGCGATTTCGTATTTCGTCACTAGAACCGAATCAACTTCATGCCCGCGGCCTTGATATCTTCGCCCAATCACGCATGCTGTGCCCTCATATACATATATCTCTTCAAAACGGCAGTCCCCACATTCTCAAGCGCATGGGACGTGGACACAATCGTCCGGATGCCGTTCTCGCAGCCGTACAAGCTTTACGCAAGAACACGCCTCTTCTGAGCGTCGGTGCAGATATTCTGATGGGTTTTCCCGGCGAGAACGAATCCCATGTGCAAGAAACACAAGCACTTATTCGCGCTCTTCATTTAAATTATGCACATGTGTTTCCGTATTCATCGCGCCCCGGCACCGCCGCCGCCGCTTTTCCACAGCAAGTGCCTCACGCCCTCAAACAAGAAAGAGCTACGCGTATTCGCACGCTCATTGACGAACAAAAGCAGCATTACCTAAACGAACTTGTGAAACAAGCGCATTTAAATGTCGTTTTTGACAGTCCAGCGCAACATGCAGAAGCAGAGCAATACAAAGGCATTGACGCTCACTATGCACCATGCTTTCTCCAAGTGCCACTCCCAAAATATACTGGTGATATGGGCAAAATAGTGCCTGTTCGCCCCATTGCCGTAGACAAAGGACACATCAGATGCGTTCTTCTTACACCATAGAAAGCAGTTTGTTTTTTTTGAAAGGCACTTGGGGCTGTTTCTAAATAAAGATATTTTTTTGAAGGGAGTTTAGGGGAAAGCTTTTTTTATTTTTTAAGTTTTTTTCTTGGGGGGAAACTTTTTTTAG
>CAYJHT010000361.1:0-2886 GCA_964369615.1 uncultured Desulfovibrionaceae bacterium | reverse complement strand
GTTGGCGCTTTTTAATGGAAAAAAGCCACGTGTTTTTCTAAAAGTTTATCCGCACCCTCTAACTGTCTCAGATGTATTTGGCCAGCACTACTTAAGGAAACGCTGACTTAATCGAATTTTTGTTCTTTAACAAGGAAAGCAAATTTCGAGAAGCTCACGGTATATTAGATATATATAAGTGTTTCGCGAAATGAGCTTGACGCAGTTAAAGGGCAAAAAGGCATTAAATCAGCGTTTCCTTAAGAATGCTTCATACAATTAGAATACCGTCGGAGGGGAAAAGTTTTTTTATTTTTTTAAGGTTTTTCTTGGGGGAAACTTTTTTAGGAAAAAAAGCTTTCCCCAAATCCCTTTCAAAAAAATATATCAATCAATCCTATTCTGTATTACACTCTACCCATGGACACAAAAACACTTTTCCGAAAAAAACTTGTTGCAAGAGGCCAAGTACAAGGCGTAGGATTTCGACCCTTCATCTATCGCCTTGCCAATACACACGCACTTACCGGCATGGTAAGCAATACATCAGACGGCGTTGTGGTAGAATTACAAGGCGCACAATCGCACATCAATGCCTTTCTTGAAAACTTTCACACACAACTCCCCCCCCTCGCTGTAGTCACACACCTGCACGTCATCGACCTCCCCATAAAAGACGGTGAAGACCAATTTCACATACTCAACAGCACCGGAAAGGGCGCACATACTGTCCTCATAAGCCCCGACACAGCCCTGTGTAATGAATGCCATGCCGATATGGAAGATGTTTCAAATGTAAGATATAATTACCCCTTTACAAATTGCACCAACTGCGGCCCACGATACACCATCACACACACTATCCCCTATGACCGCAAAACAACCTCCATGGCCTGCTTTCATATGTGTCAACACTGCCGCACAGAATATGAAAATCCCTTCGACCGCCGCTTCCACGCACAACCAAATGCCTGCCCCGCATGCGGCCCGCGACTATGGTTCACGAATCCCTCCTCCAAACTCAACATAGACAAAGACAAAGCCCTTCATGCCACCGCCGACGCACTACACAACGGACACATCCTCGCCATTAAAGGACTCGGCGGATTCCATATCTGCTGCGATGCCACCAACAATACAAGCATCAAACGCATACGAGAAAAAAAATGCAGACCACACAAAGCACTCGCTGTCATGGTACCAGATATCAACACCGCACACCGCATCGCACACATACACCCTGCTGAACAAAACTTACTCACCTCTGCCGAAAAACCCATCGTCATATGCACACGCCGCCACAATACCCTCCCACACAACATCTCACCTGATACACACACCATCGGAATCATGCTCCCCTATACGCCGCTCCATGTCGCCCTCTTTCGCATCTACGCAAAATACTGCCACAAAGACGCACTACAAGCCCTTGTCATGACCTCCGGTAACGCAGGCGGCGCGCCAATCTGCCTCGGCAACAGAGAAGCCATAGAAAAACTCTCCCCATTCGTAGACGCCTTCCTCCTCCATGACCGCGATATACTTGTACGAACAGATGACTCAGTATGCGCCCTTCATACGCATAATGACACAAAAAACACAGCACAACAACACACACACACACTCATCTATCGCCGCGCACGCGGCTACGTCCCCCGCCCCGTCAGCATCCCACTCCCACACACCCACAAACACGCTCCCGTCGTACTTGGCGTAGGCGCTGAATTAAAAAGTACACTCTGCCTCACACGACAAGAAAACACACACGCATCCGCCTTCTTAAGCCAACACATAGGCACACTCCAAAACATGGAAACTTTCAACTTCTATAAAGAAGTACTGGCACATATGGAAATGCTCCTGCAAGTACAACCAGATATCATCGTCCACGATATGCACCCCGACTTTCTCTCAACACAACTTGCCACAGAACTTGCCAAGGAAAGAAACATTCCCTGCCTCGCCCTACAACACCACTTTGCTCATGGATACAGCGTCCTTGCCGAACACAAACACACAGACAAAGCCCTCGTCCTCGCACTTGACGGCACAGGCCTCGGCGACGATGGTACCATCTGGGGAGGCGAATTGCTCCTCCTACATCTTGCAAAGCCAAGCCAACGCAGAATCGGACGCCTCAGCCCCTTTCTCATGCCCGGCGGCGAAAAAGCCATTGCCGAACCGTGGCGCCTCGCCGCCGCCTTCGCAACAAAGCCTACCACCGATGTAAACACAACTCTTATAAACGACATACACTCACAATTACGCACACTCAACGTCAACGACTTCGCACAACAAGCCGTCAAAGAAATGGTGCAACGCCGCGTCAATTGCATCGAAACATCCAGCGCAGGACGCCTCTTTGACGCCGTAGCAGCAGGACTAGGCATCTGCGGACATATAAGCTACGAAGGACAAGCAGCCATACGCTTAGAAACTGCGCAAAACACACTGCACACGTCAAATATAACACAAAAAATGCCTCCCACTCCACTCCCCAAAAAAAAAGGAGACCTGTGGGAACTGTCATCACCTGAGCTCTTCTACTCAAGCCTCAAACTCGCAAAAAAACACAGTGTCGCACACGCCGCACATTTTTTCCACACCGCCCTCGCACAAGGCTTCGCACGCATGACAGCACAGGCCGCACAAGAACATAATGTACACACCGTCGCACTCACAGGCGGTGTCATGCACAACAAAACCCTCTACCACCTCATAACAAAAGCTCTCGCCAAAGAAAAATTTGATATACTCACACATCAACACACACCCACAAGCGACGGCGCCATCTCACTAGGCCAAAGTGCATGGGGATTATGGCAAACGCAAGGCACTTGATAATATCAGGTTTTTTATTTTTATTTTTATTTTTATTTTTATTTTTATTTTTATTTTTATTTTTAT
>CAYJHT010000360.1:0-2888 GCA_964369615.1 uncultured Desulfovibrionaceae bacterium | reverse complement strand
AGGAAAGCGAATTTCGAGAAGCACGCGGTATATTAGATATATATAAGTGTTTCGCAAGATGAGTTTGACGCAGTTAAAGGGCAAAAGGCATTAAATCAGCGTTTCCTTAAGTTTTATCTTGGGTCAAATCTATAGTCCATCAAAAGCTTGGCAATGTGCTCTCTATCAAGGTCTTTCTTTTTGTGAAAGACGGCGATAGTCTGCATTTTTTCAAGCACATGAACAAAATCCAAAACACAATGATAATGCGGCCTGTTCCAAAAATCGTGCATGATAATTTTTGTATCAAAACGAGTATGCAGTAAAGCTTGAAGCGCACACGCAACACGAAAACGCCCGTCAATAAAAACACAATCAAAACGCTTTGCGTCGTGCTGTTGCCAAACACTTTCATGATAAGTCGCCCACGCAGGAACAGGAGTTTTTGAAACAGGCAAACCAAACGGCCCCGTCTCGCCAATATCCACATAGAAGGGCGTCCATTTTTTTCTGCTATAAATAAGATTTTTTTGGATTTGCTTAAACCATTCGGCGTCACTCTCTACAGAGACGAGAGATTTTATACCCGTATGCAATAGGTAATATGTACTGCCCCCTGCCCCAAACTCCAAAATATGCCCCTTAGGAGGCGCCCATTTTTTGAAAGCGGCAAACTCCCTAGGACTCATAAGGGGCGTCATAAGAGGATTTGCGCGCAGCGCATTTATGACGTGTGTGGATGGAAATATACGTTTCTTCACTGTAAACTCCGCTTGGTATCTATTGTTACGACACAACGAACTTATGTGAAAATCGAAGAGACCTCAAGAAAAATCAGAAAAGTTTGCTTTGAGCACTGGACGAGTCGCTAAGACGACTTACTTTCTCTTTCGCGGGCGATGAGTGCAAAAAAAACGCACCCGCTCCGTAACAAATTTTTTGCAAAGTCCCTTTGTGGATGCATATATTGTACATTTCCTTGAGGAGGAAGTTTTTATGTCTAAGATTATAGGTATCGACCTTGGAACCACCAACTCCTGTGTCTACGTCATGGAAGGCAAGGACCCTAAGTGCATTACAAACCCCGAAGGCGGACGCACAACCCCATCCGTTGTAGCTTTCACAGATAAAGAACGCCTTGTAGGTGAAATTGCCAAGCGTCAAGCCGTAACAAACCCAGAACGCACCGTTTTTGCCGTCAAACGCCTCATGGGACGCCGCTTTGATACGCCAGAAGTCACCCGCTGGAAAGAACACTCCCCCTATACCATCGCCGCCGCCACCAATGGCGACGCCGCCGTAGAAGCAGACGGTCGCTCCCACAGCGCACCAGAAGTCTCTGCCATGATCTTGGGAAAACTCAAAAGCGACGCAGAAGCCTACCTTGGCGAAACTGTCACTGAAGCCGTCATCACTGTGCCCGCATACTTCAACGATGCCCAACGCCAAGCCACAAAGGACGCAGGACGCATCGCAGGCCTTGAAGTAAAACGCATCATCAACGAACCCACAGCAGCCTCACTCGCCTACGGATTCGACAGAAAAGCAAACGAAAAAATCGCCGTCTTTGACCTTGGCGGCGGCACATTCGATATATCTATCTTGGAAGTAGGCGACAATGTCGTCGAAGTACGCGCCACAAACGGCGATACCTTCCTCGGCGGTGAAGACTTTGACCAACGCATCATCGACTTCCTCGTGCAAGAATTTAAAAAAGAAAATGGCATCGACCTCGCCAAAGATCGCATGGCTCTGCAACGCCTCAAAGAAGCCGCAGAAAAAGCCAAGAAAGACCTCTCCACCTCCATGGAAACAGAAGTCAACTTGCCCTTTATCACCGCAGACCAAAACGGCCCCAAACACTTACTCGTGAAAATCTCACGCACAAAGCTTGAACAACTCGTCGAAGACCTCGTTGACCGCACCATCGAACCCTGCCGCAAAGCACTCAACGATGCCGGCCTCTCCTCATCCGAAATTGACGAAGTTGTGCTCGTCGGTGGCATGACTCGTATGCCACTCGTACAGAAAAAAGTGGGCGACTTCTTCGGTAAAGAGCCAAACCGCTCCGTCAACCCCGACGAAGTCGTCGCCATGGGCGCCGCTATCCAAGGCGGCATCTTGGCAGGCGATGTAAAAGACGTATTGCTCCTAGACGTAACACCCCTCTCCCTTGGCATCGAAACCATGGGCAGCGTGTTCACAAAACTCATCGAGCGTAACACCACCATCCCCACACGCAAAAGCAATACATTCACAACCGCCGCAGACAATCAGCCCTCAGTCTCAATCCACGTCCTGCAAGGCGAACGCCCCATGGCCAATGACAATATGACACTGGCACGCTTCGACCTGACAGGCATCCCACCAGCACCACGCGGCGTGCCACAAATTGAAGTGTCCTTCGATATCGACGCCAACGGCATCGTCAACGTCTCTGCAAAAGACCTAGGCACAGGCAAAGAACAGTCCATCAAAATTACTGCCTCCTCCGGCCTCTCAGAAGACGATATCCAACGACTCGTCCGCGAAGCAGAAGCACACGCCGACGATGACAAGAAAAAACAAGAACTCATCGAAGCCCGCAACCATGCCGACAGCCTCATCTATGGCACAGAAAAAAGCCTAAAAGACCTAGGCGATAAAGCCGATGCAGCCCTAAAAAGCGAAATCGAACAGAAAATTGCAGCGCTTCGCACACTCATGGAAGGTTCCGACGCCGATGCCATAAAGCAAAGCACAGAAGACCTCTCGCAAGCCTCACACAAGCTCGCAGAACAGCTCTACCAACAACAAGGCGGCGACGCAACCGCTAACCCCGAAGCCGCCGCTGACCCCAAAAAAGACGACGACGTTGTAGACGCTGAATACACAGAAGTAAAGAAATAAAAAATTGAAAGACATGTGGG
>CAYJHT010000359.1:0-2922 GCA_964369615.1 uncultured Desulfovibrionaceae bacterium | reverse complement strand
GAAACTTTTTTTTCAAAAAAAAAGTTTCCCCCCACAAGTATTTACAGAAAAAACAAAAAATAACTTTCAAAAAAAACACTAGAACCTGTTAAGCCTACTTTATTCTTCAACAGCTTCTGCAAAGCGTTGGCGTAATACTTCAAGCTTTGAGCGGGCGTCTGAGAGTGTTGTGGCACGGTCTTTTTCTCGTTGGACGACTTCTGCGGGCGCGCGCTCTACAAAACTTTCGTTTGCCAATTTCTTTGCAATATTATCAAGCTCCTTGTCAAGCTTGCCAATTTCCTTGTCGAGACGCGCCATTTCACCGTGCAAGTCGACAGCACCAGACAAAGGTATAATAATTTGACACCCTTGCACAACTTGTGAAGCGGATGCCTTTGGTGCTTGTGCGGTGGCGTCTACGGTGAGACTTGCGAGTCGTGCAAGTGTACACACCATTTCTTCCCCTTGTGAGAGTATGGCGCTTTGCTCTTCATGTGCTGGCTGGACAAGGACATTGAGACGATGCGAAGGGGCAATATTGAGCTCTGCACGCACGGTGCGTACAGCGACGATGACATCTTGAATAAATTCCATTCGTGCGGATTGTTCGGCATTGAGACAGAGGGGACGTGCGGCAGGATAGGCTTCAAGGGCGATATCTTGTCCGGCACCGCCTGGCAAGGCTTGCCATATTTCAGCCGTGACGAAGGGAATCATGGGGTGCAAGAGGATGAGCATTTCTTTAAGCACCGTCCAGAGAACGTATTGTGCTTGTGCTTTGCGTGTGGGATCTTGGACGTCGGGTTTTACGAGTTCGAGATACCAGTCACAAAATTCACCCCACAGGAATTTATAGGCGCCTTGTGCGGCATCATTAAATCTGTAGTCTGCTATGGCTGCTTGCATATCTTGCTTAAATATTTCTAAGCGGTGCAGCATCCATTGGTGGTGCATGCCGTTGATATTACTTAAATCGCACTTCTCTGGTACCTCTGGTAAGTGTAAGAGGGCAAAGCGTGCGGCATTCCAAAGTTTATTGATAAAATGTCGATAGCCTTCGATGCGGTCTTCGGCAAGGCGGATATCTCGTCCCATGGCGGCAAAAGAAACGAGGGTGAAGCGTAAGGCATCACAACCGTATTTTTCAATCATTTCAATGGGGTTTATGGCATTCCCTAGGGACTTTGACATTTTACGCCCTTCGCCGTCACGCACAAGGGCGTGTAGGTAGACATGATGGAAGGGGACGGCATCCATAAAATGCAAGCCCATCATCATCATGCGCGCGACCCAAAAGAAGAGGATATCAAAGCCGGTTACGAGAACGGCTGTGGGGTAGAATGCGGCGAGGTCATCCGTTTTTTCTGGCCAGCCCATGGTGGAAAATGGCCACAATGCAGAGGAGAACCATGTGTCGAGTACATCTTCATCTTGTACAAGCTGTGTACATCCGCACGAAGTACATCGTGTAGGATCGTCTTCGCTGACAATAAGTGTGCCGCATTCCTGACATGTCCATGCGGGGATGCGATGTCCCCACCAAATTTGTCTGCTAATACACCAGTCGCGAATATTATCCAACCAGTTGAAATATGTTTTCTGCCAGCTTTCCGGGAGTATTTGCGTTGTTTCAGGCACGGCTGCGCGGGCGCGAGGGGCAAGTTTTGTGGCTGCGACAAACCATTGTGTGGAGACATGCGGTTCAACCACGGTCTGACAGCGATAGCACTGTCCGACGGCGTGGGTGATATCTTCGATTCGTACAAGGTCACCTGCTTTTTCAATATCTGCCACGATGCGCTTGCGGCATTGTGTTTTATTGAGTCCTGCGTAGGGGCCTGCTACATCCTTCATAAGGCCGTTATCATCAATAGCCTGAATAAATTCGAGTTTGTGTTTATGTCCAAGTTGCCAGTCGTTATGGTCGTGTGAGGGTGTGACTTTGAGGGCGCCTGTGCCAAATTCTCGATCGACATAATTGTCGGCAATGATGGGGATTTCTCTTTTGAGCATGGGGACATAGGCTTTTTTCCCCACGAGGTGTGCATAGCGTTCGTCTTCTGGATGTACACAAATGGCAGTATCGCCGAGAATGGTTTCAGGGCGTGTGGTTGCGATAGTTATGGTTTCGGTGCTGTCTACGATATGATAGCGGATATGCCATAAATGGCTTTGGCGTTGTTCGTGTTCGACTTCATCGTCAGCAAGCGCCGTATGGCAGCGGCTGCACCAGTTAATAATATAATCACCTTTATAAATATACCCTTGCTTATAGAGGTCAACAAAGACTTTTCTCACTGAACGCGAGAGGCCTTCATCCATGGTGAAGCGTAGTCGCGACCAGTCTACCGACGCGCCAAGTTTGCGCACTTGATTAAGGATGCGGTCTCCGTAGTCTTCGCGCCATTCCCAAACTTTTTCGATAAATGCTTCACGACCAAGATCTTGTCGTTTAAGTCCATCTTTTGCAATATCGCGTTCTACGACATTTTGCGTAGCGATACCTGCGTGGTCTGTACCTGGTACCCAAAGGACTTTTTTGCCAAGTTGTCGTGCATGTCGGCAGAGCACATCAATGAGTGTGAGGTTGAGTGCATGTCCGATATGGAGCATGCCTGTGACATTGGGTGGAGGAATGACAATGGCATAGGGTGTGCCGTCCTTGTTCATATCGGGTGTGAAGGTGGCATTGTTTTCCCAATGATCGCACCATCGCGATTCTACATTTTGAGGTTCGTAGCCCTTGGGGAGTGCATTTTCCGCCATGTTTTTTCTCCAAGAAAGGTGAAAGTCTTTGCGCGCAGGACATATGTGGCGCCTACTTTTTATGAGCGACAATTTTTTCCGCGCATGCATAGGCTACTTTTACCATGAACAGGAATAGAATGCAATCCGTCATAGTGCCCTGTAAAATCTAAAAGCTGTTTTTTATTTTTCTTT
>CAYJHT010000358.1:0-2935 GCA_964369615.1 uncultured Desulfovibrionaceae bacterium | reverse complement strand
CTCGAAATTCGCTTTCCTTGTTAAAGAACAAAAATTCGATTAAATCAGCGTTTCCTTAATTCTCCAGCTGTAATACTAGAAACAGCTCCTAAAAAAATCTCTCTTATAAAAAATCGAAACAATATTCATGCGGCATACCTTTTGCACATAGAAAATATCTTGAGGGAAGAGGCAGAATTTTCCCTGTAAGAAAATATTCACATGTCCAAAAAGAAGGATGTAGCCATGTACCAACAAATTCACGACGTACTATATCGCCAACAGCAAGCTCTCGGGCTTCTCGTTACCTTGCTTGAGGAAGAATACGAACTATTGCGCACACGTCAGACGCAGGCGGTGGTCTCGTTGGAATTTTCCATACATGAGCTTATCCGTCAATTGGCACTAGAAAAAAGTCTTGTTATTCAGCTTCTTGATGGATTAAAGCTGCGTGAGTATATAGCAGTATTGCCGCAGGAACAAGGCGATGCACTGTATGGAATTTTCAAAAATATAGATTCAGGTGAACAAAGAGCCTCGCGCCAAGCATCGCGTAATGCCGAGCTGTCTTTGGCACTGCTCGATCAGAGCAAGCGTCTTACCTGTCACCTGCATGAACAAATTCAACCTAAAATAGATCAGATGTACAGTAAGCACGGCGAATTGCACGGATATGCCGGTGGTGCCCGTCGTCCGCAAGCAGCGCTTATCTCTGGGAGGCTCTAATGTCTATAAATAATCTCTTTAATATCGGTCAGTCAGCCTTGCAGGCGCAGCAAAACACCATCGCTGTCACCGGCAACAATATAGCCAACGTTGATACCCCCGGCTACAGCCGCCAGTACGTTGTCCTCGAAGACAATTTTGCTATAAACACAGGTCCGGGCGCCCAAGGCCTTGGCGTCAATGCTGTAGAAGTACTGCGTCGCTTTGACCAATTTGTGGAAGTATCCTTTTTAGATAAGTCTTCTGATGCCGCCCGCTGGCAACAACAATCCACCACTATGGCAAGTGTGGAGAGTATCTTTAACGAGTCCAATCGCACAGGCATCAATGATGCACTGGCAAACTTCTTCAAAGGCTGGCAAGATTTGGCGCAAGAACCCGACGATCCCGCGCGCCGTGAAAATTTATTAGCCTTGTCGGAAAATATTTCCGTCATGATGCAAGCAAGTATGGACGATCTTGCCGTCATGAAGCAGCAAATGGAGCTGTCGATTGAGACAGACGTGCAGCGCGTCAATGAGCTTATCACCGAAATAGCCGACCTCAATTTACAAATTACGCAAAACACCATCGCAGGCCGCAGTAATCCCAACAATCTTATGGATAACCGCGATCAAGCCGTGCGTGAACTTGCAGAAATCGTGGATATCACCACCGAATATAATGACGGCGGTGGAAACTACACCGTCCGTCTCACCAATGGCATGCCCCTCGTACAAGGCCACGAAACCTTTGCGATTGACGTCATGTCCCCCCATGTGGACGCCTTCATAAAATCTGATTCCACCTATGACGGGGGAATTATTTTCTCCGGTGAAGATTCCTATGAATATACGGTGGAGATGCTGTCGGACTATAAGGCAACCGTCGATAATGCAGGCAATTTCACCTTTACCGCTAAAGACGGTACTGTCCACACCTTGCCACTTGACAATGATGGTGACAATATTGTTGATCCTGTAACAATTAATGGTGAGAGTATTCATTTCGCAGGCTTGACAGGGCGTGACTTGGCTACAGACCCCATAGCCGCAGGCGATGAATTTAACGCCGGAACGTATCGTGTATCCTTGGACGGCGGACAAACATGGCTTAAAGACGACTCCGGCAGCGACAAAGTCTATACCATTACTGATATTGACCTTGATGGAAAAGTTGACCCTGTGAGTGTGCATAATTTAGATATTTCTTTTGACATGCCCGGCGCAGGTGCGTCATTCAACGCAGGCGACAGCTTCACCATCGTGCCTAAGAACGGTCTTTACTGGATAGAGCCAACCCGTGGTCCTATTAATATCACGCCAAATACGGGCTTGAATGGCATGGAAGATCAGGATCGCCTCACAGGCGGTACGCTTACGGCATTCTTTAGCGTGCGCGACCAGCACATCGGCATGTATGAAGATGAGCTTGACGCCATCGCCGACGCCCTCGTGTGGGAAGTGAACAAATTGCACAGCCAAGGCGCAGGACTTGGGCATGTGTCCTATTTTAACGGTACAGAAAGCGTCTATGATACGGAAATACCTCTTGGCATGCCTCAGAGCGGCTTGCATTATGGGGAAAATCTCACAGCGGGCAGTCTGGATTTCCATTTCTATGACGCCACAACCGGCGCTTATGTGGACGGCGGCGCAGTAGATTTTGATAGTACGACCGATGGTATTCAGACCTTTGATCCGAGCAAGCACAGCCTGCAGGATGTACAAAAGGCTCTCAATGATACATACGAGGGTCAGCTTGAAGCGACTGTTGTGAATGGCAAGTTGCATATCACCGTGGCGGATCAGAATTTGCGTATGTCTACGGGTGCTGACACGACAGGGCTTTTGGCATCGCTTGGTATCAATACCTTTTTCCAAGGCAACAGCGCCACCACTATTGAAACCAATGTTGACATTCACCAAGACACAAACCGTATTTCTGCCGCCTATGTGAACGGCAGTAATGAAGTGCTCCCAGGTGACAATGCCCTCGCCAACGATGTGGGCAAGCTTCTCACCGACCCTGTGTCCATCAATACGCCCGGGCGCCATGTGGATGACCAGAGCATCACGCAATATTATAGTACGCTTGTGTCAAAAGTGGGCGCAGATACGCGCACGGCAAACACAAATTCTGAATACAATACAGCCCTCGCCACCGACTTGTACAACCAGCAACAAGCCGTGTCCGGTGTGAACCTTGACGAAGAAATGTCAAACCTGATTAAGTTCCAACATGCGTACAC
>CAYJHT010000357.1:1476-2957 GCA_964369615.1 uncultured Desulfovibrionaceae bacterium | reverse complement strand
AGACAAGGAGGTCTGGCAGTGCAAATTGTATTATGAAAAGGGGAAGGCAGGCTGCACCTCTACTGTGCTCTATACAAAGGATTTAGATTCGATTGTGCGCATGGCCTACAATGATGAGCTGCAAAACCGCGAGCAGATCATCGAAGAAATGATACAAATGTATAAGAGCATTGGAAGCAATTCCACAATCAAGGAAAGCATCGCGCAGTTGGAAATGGAGCTGAGGCAAACTGACGGCAAGAAGGACAAGTTGCTCGATCTCAGCATCAAGGGCATTTTGTCTGACAAGGAATTTGAAAAGCGCAACAATGCGTTCAACCAAGATATACAACGCATGCACCGAGAGATCAAAGATTTTACCGCGGAGCTGGAGCAAAGCAAAGACGTTGCGGCAAACATTGAAGCGCTGCGCGAAACCGTCGCCGGCGAAATGTGCTTTGAAAATGGATTCAGCAAGGAAATCATCGACACACTGCTCGATAGGGTAGAGGTGGTCAAAACGGCGGACAAAAAAACAGTGCATCTAAAAGTGCACTGCAACATTTCCAAACGTCCGAAACTCTATCAAATTGTGAGACGAGGAGGAACCTCCGTTTGTACTGCGCTATACACATGATGCGCGCGGATATCCAGACTGAAATCAGCCCCATGGTCGGCGACGAAAAGCAATCCGAGGAGCTGATCAATTACTTGGTTGGAGAGTATGAGGGCAACACAGAAAAGCTCTGGGAGAGCAATATATTTGGCAAGAGCGTATCTGCTTTGGTAAACGAGGGGCTCTCAGGCAAACTCAAGCGCATGCCGGAGGAGTCGCGCTATAAGCTGAAAGACGCATTGACACGCATCATCAACGAAGGCTCCGGCGGTTTGATTTGCATCATTCTATAACGGTACGGGCTGTGACGAGTGGTATCTCGTCACAGCCCGTAGCCGTTATTGTGTTATCCATTGCAACAAAGCTCGTGCTATACGCGCCCAGCGGCGGTTGCGGTGATGGTGTTGCTTAGCTCCACTTCAGTGCCGCTCTTGTCCGTTGTTGTCTGCGCCTGCGTCTGCACATCCACGCGCAACTCGCCAAGCGCGCCGCGCCGTCTGGCCTCGTCTATTGCAATGGAGGTGGCAGCTTCCTTGGCGTATGCCACGGCTTCTTCCATCGTCTCAAACCTCAATTTCAACCTTCGCTCGCACATCGGCCAGCACCGCGCCGAGTGCATTGGCCACCTCCGCATGTTCGGGCAAAATGCATTGCGAGCCCAATGCTTCGGCCACGCGCGGCAAGAAAATATGTGTCGGCGCGCCCACGCCAATCAATACACCCTTCGTCTCAAATCGCACCTGCCCGAAGCCGCCTTTTCGGCGATAGCTCTTTGCAATCAATGCCTGTGTTTGCGCATCCACACCGTTTGTAAACAATCGCTTATGCGTTGTTCGCAACAAGATATGTACGATGCTCTCATACATTTTCGCGCATATCAATTCGT
>CAYJHT010000357.1:515-1466 GCA_964369615.1 uncultured Desulfovibrionaceae bacterium | reverse complement strand
CAAAACGCAGCCAAGCCCGCATCGTCATCCGCCACGCCCTGCATTTGCAGCATGACCAAACGAGCGCCCAAAATCGCAGCCTCTTTGTCAAAGCGATCAAAGTCGCCCTTGATATGCATGATATCTGTTGGCGTCAGTCCGCAGCGCAGCACGATGCCTTCGCTCTCCAAGCGCGCACTTCGCAAGGCGTACAGATCAAGGCGTCCACCGCCCAGCAGCACAGGGCCATCGCGCAGTGCGTCGATCAGCTCCGATTCGTCCTTGTCATAGCTGTGTCCATGGGGCGGTTCTTTGATCAGGCAAAGAAATTCGTGCAGCGGAAAACGACTCAGCCTGCCAATGGCCAACAGATCCCGCAAGGCTTGCTTCACCTGCGGATATTGCGAGGCCAGTGCGCAAAGGGGCTGCACACGCACACTGTCCAACGCGGGCTTGCCATCTTGCAGCACAATGCGGCTGTCGCCGCCAAGGCCAAAGGTGTCGATCAAAACACCTTGAATTTGTGTCCGAAAGCCGCCTATGTGTATGCCACTTGTCATTGCCGGCTGTCCGCTTTGCACCACGGAAATATCCGTTGTCGTGCCGCCCATGTCCACAATCAAGCTGTCCTCGCAGTCTGCCAATGCGCGCGCGCCCATCACACTCGCTGCAGGACCACTCAAGATCGTCTTCACAGGTTGCTGCAATGCCATGTCCTGCGCCATCAAGCTGCCGTCACTGCGCACAACCATTTGCGCAATGTGCAAGTTTCTGCGCTGCAAGGCCGCTCGTACTGCGTGCATGAAGTCTTCAATCGTGGGCAAAAGTCGCGCGTTCAAAAGCGCAGTTGCGCCGCGCTCTATTGCGTTGAAATCATCTGCCAGCTCGCCGCCGCGCACAATCGGCACGCCATAGTGCGCGCGCAAATGCTTCTCTGCCAGCTTCTCGCCCGCGCCCTCATTGCGCAGTGCA
>CAYJHT010000357.1:0-500 GCA_964369615.1 uncultured Desulfovibrionaceae bacterium | reverse complement strand
CCGGTTGCTCTATCTTTTGGCCGTCAAAGCTACTGGCCTGCTCTATGCAAAGCACGTCCTCGTCTTGCAGGCCGTAGCTGTGCTTTGCGTCCACCCAGTCGAGGACCTTGCGCGATGTGCCAAGCAAAATCAGCTTTGCGCGGCCGCCCTTATTCTCCACGCAGGCATTTGTTGCCAGCGTGGTGGATAGGCAGAGCAACTGCGCTTTTTGCAGTAGTTCCGCAGGCAGGCTGTCCAAGGCGTTGCCTATGCCGAGTTCCAAATTGTCCTTCGTGGTAGGGGTTTTGCATTTGGCCAAAATGGCCTCGCTGTCAAAATCATAGACCACGGCGTCTGTATAGGTGCCGCCGGTATCAATGCCAATGGCAATGTGCATAGTATCTCACCGACCCTTTACTGCGCATATAGCGCCGTGGACAAGTAACGCTCGCCCGTGTCCGCGCAGATGGCCACGATGGTCTTGCCTTGATTTTCTGCACGCTTGCCAAGCTCTAACGCCG
>CAYJHT010000356.1:0-2967 GCA_964369615.1 uncultured Desulfovibrionaceae bacterium | reverse complement strand
AAAGTTTCCCCCCAAGTGTCTTTCAAAAAAATCTTTTAGACTTTACAGGGCACTATTATTCTGCAAGAGAACGTATTTTTGTAATAAATTTTTTTGTATCAAAGTCTTTCGCACGTGCATGACATGCGCTGCGCATCTGTGCGGCGGCGTCTTGGGTCATATGCGCAAGGGCTGTACATATTTCATCAAGGTGCGGATTGGCACTGACGCAGAGGCCTGTGTCGCCGTGCGTAATAATTTCTTGCAATCCTCCGGCCTTGGCAATAATGACTGGCTTGCCCGCTGCAAGTGATTCCACAGCGCACATGCCAAAATCTTCAGACTCTGCCACACAGAGCGTCGCCCTGCATTGTGCTAAGAGTCGCAGGCGCTTTGCTTCGCCTAAGACTCCGGTGAAAGTGACATTGTCAAGACCTGTTGCCAGTTTTTTAAGGTGAAGCTCTTCTGGACCTGTAGATGCAATGACAAGGCGCTCTTGCGGCATGCAGCGAAAGGCATCTATAAGTAAATGAATCCGCTTGAGCTTGTCAAGGCGCACCATGGAGAGAAAAAACCCTTGTGAAGTTTCAAAGGAATATTTTTGTGTGTCGCAAGGCGGATATACGATAGAAGCAGGCAAGTGTAAATAATGTTTGATGCGTTCTTGCACGGCGGCAGAATTTGCGACGATAACGTCCATGCTTTGAGCTGCGCCTTCGTATTTAGGACGTAGCCATTGGCAAAATGCTCTGAGCAAAAAGCGCAGCGGCCTTGGCGCCATGTCGGCAAAGAGGTCTTGTTGGTCATAGAGGAAGCGCGGCGGAGTATGACAATAGAGGATATTTTTCGCCGCACTGCTTTTATACACGGCTAATGGGGCGTATGCGCCGCTGAATATGGCAAATGGGGGATGAGAGGCAAGGGCGGTGCTTTGTCGCATAAAGCATTGTGCAATGATATATTGTCGCAAAAGGGGCACGGCAAGCGCTGATTTATACAGAGAGGGGCACAGTTCGTGTATTTCTTGCGCGCTTTCTTGTAAAAAGGGATGGTGTTTTTTTACAAAGCCACAAAAAAGAGGGCATTGCAAACCTTTTGCAAGCATGAGGCACAAGCGCGAACCGCCGTCAGTTTGTTCTATATAGTCGTGCAGTACGGGCATTTCATAGAGTACGTATTTTTGACTTTATCAATCACTTAGCAGAGAGGGATTTCACCCATGCATTGTATTCGCCAAGCACATCCTGAGGCTTGCCAACACTGCGTAATTTCCCTTCATGAAGCCATGCAACGCGTGTGCAGAGGCTTTGCATGGTGGCCTCGCTGTGGCTGACGAGGACAGTGGTCTGGCCTTGTTGCATTTTTTGAAGTAGAGCACTGGATGATTTTTTTTGAAAGTGGGCATCGCCTACGCCGAGAGTTTCGTCGATAAGCATGACATCGGCATGCATTTCGAGCGCAACAGCAAAGCCAAGGCGCGCACGCATGCCTGTAGAATAGGTGCGTATGGGGTCATCTGCCCATTCTTGTATTTCTGCAAAATCAAGAATGTGGTCAAGTCGTGCTTCTGCTTCTTTCTTGGTGTGACCAAGATAAAGAGAGCCAAGGACGGCGTTTTCGCGTCCTGTGAGCTCCGGTGCAAAGCCGAGCTGGAGACTGAGAAGTGAAGTTGTAAGTCCCTCTTGAGTAATGATTTTTCCGGCAGTTGGTGCGAGGATACCGCCAAGAAGTTGTAGCATAGTGGATTTACCTGCGCCATTGTGTCCGATGAAACCCAAGGTTTCACCCTTATAAATATCAAGAGTAATATCAGCGAGTGCGTGTACTTTTTTTATGCGTATGCGGCTGTGTCTTGCATAGAAAGTGCAGGAGGCGTTTTTAAGTTGTATGACAGGTGTTTGCATAATTACTCCTGACAGATGCGCGGATAGACGCGATCATATTTTTTGAGAATCAAGGCAGTAATGGCAAGAAAAGCAAGCGTTCCCAAGAGGACATTGAGTAAATATATCCAATCAGGCCATTGTCCGTCAATGATAATGCGTCTGTATTCGCGTATCAAGCCCGCCATAGGGTTTATGTACATGATGTGGCGATGTTCTGGAAGAACGAATCGGCTGACATCGAAGAAGATGCCGGAGACGAAGAACATTATATTGATGCAGGTACCTATGATATTTGATAAGTCTGGAAGAAATGGTACAATTGCAGCGACGAAGGTAGCGCATGTGACAACAAAGAGTGCTTGGACGAGTAAGACAGGCACAAGTGCGATCCATTCTATTGTTAAAGGCAGCGGATAAAAGAGCAGGAAGATGAAGAGTATACTCAACACAAAGAAGTGCTTAAAAATTGTTTGCAGAAAGACTTCGAGAGGGAAGAACACTTTTGGAATACTTATTTGCATCATCGTGCGTCCTGCGTTGTAGATGCATTTTCGTGAATTGTTGACAGTTGAGGCGAACCATTGCCATTGAGTGATGCCTATGAGGAGGAAGACTGCAAAGTGTGGTGTTGGTGAGTTCATAAATATGCCAAAGACGACATAGTAAATGCTCATACTGAAGAGCGGTTCCAGCACCCACCATGCGTAGTTGAGGTAGAGTCTAGAGACTTCTGCGCGTACATTGGCGCGCGTTTTGTATATGAGCAAGTCTATAAATGTATTTAGACGCATATGTAATCCTATTATTTAAAAACACTTGAGGGAAAACTTGATTTGGGAAAAAAAAGTTTCCCCCTGAATGGCACAAGCCCCTTCAAAACCCCATATTAAAAAGGCCTTCAGTTTAACTAGGTGGTTGACGATTTTTAATGGGGAATTTCAAAGATTTTTCATAAAAGTCTTAAAAAATCATCTTGCATTCGAATTTGCTTTTAGACAGTACAAAGCACGTACACCTTGTAAAAACTAAAAAGTTCTTTTGCAAGAAAAATCATCCGTCAGCTGGTTTTACGTGTTAAACAGATGGTTTTTTTGAAGGGGGG
>CAYJHT010000355.1:0-2980 GCA_964369615.1 uncultured Desulfovibrionaceae bacterium | reverse complement strand
ATGCTGAACGCTACAGGGTGACGTGTAAACCCTTGATTACTGTTTTTATACGCCCTATACAGTCCATATTTTATTATAATTCAAATAGTTAATGTAAAATCTACGTCCAAGGAAGTCCAAAAACACCCCCTTGCATCCTGGATATTTTTGGGTATAATTCAGGGTATGCACGCAAATTTGGCATTTCGTATATTTAAAGGTAATATCCTAAAAATATTATGAATATTCTGATTTGTGGGTATCGCATTTTATAGGACATTTATGGATACATGGGTATCCTGCCTCGGAGGTAATATGTTGACCGACAAATCTATACAAAAAATCAAAGCAACTGACAAGCCCAAAAAATACGCAGACGGCGGCGGTTTGTTTTTATTCATTCCTGTGAGCGGCAAAAAGTTATGGCGCATGGCCTATCGCTACGAGAAAAAAGCCAAGTTACTTACCTTTGGTGAATACCCGCTGGTTTCCTTGCGAGCCGCACGACAACACAGAGATGAAGCAAAAGCCTTGCTCAAAAGTGGCATCGACCCAGCAGAACACAAGAAAAGGGCAAGTGCGCTCATCGACACCACCTCGTTTCAGGCCGTTGCTATGGAATGGTACGAGCAACACACGCTCCACCATGATAAGGCACACCGTTCGTTTTTGTTCAATCATATAAGCAAGCGTTTGCGGCCGAGTATTGGCGACATTCCCATGTCAGACCTTACAACTGAGGACATTATAGCGGTCATTGCCCCACTGCAACAAACTGGCGTATCTCATGGCGCATACAAATTAGCAGATATTTGCAGTCAGATATGCCGTCACGCTGTGGCTACGGGCAAAGCAGAGCACGATGTGACAGAGGACATGCCCGCTTCCTTGCGCCCCAAGCAAGGAGACTACAGAGCCGCCATGCTTGATGTCAATAAAATCGGCCAAATATTGCTTAATCTCGAACAGCACGATGGTTACTTTCCGATAGGCTGCGCCTTACGACTTATCCCCTTGCTTTTTGTCAGTGTCATGAATCTACGGTGCGCAGAATGGAGCGAGTTCGATTTCTCACGCAGACTTTGGATTATTCCAGCGGAACGCATGATAACAAAACATGAACATATTGTGCCGCTTGCGCATCAAGCAGTAAAAATCCTCAAAGAATTACAAGAATATACAGGGCGTGGAAGATTGCTCTTTCCCAATCCGTGTTGTCCTGAAAATCCTCCTCACAGGAGTACGATAAGTGCTTTGTTGAACAAATACAGCGGTGAGGGCATAACATTTCGGGCAGTACGCTCTTTTGCGGCACGACGTTTGGCGGAACTTGGCTTTGACCGTAAAATCATAACGTTGCAGTTGGCACACCCTGCTCATGAAAAAGGAAGACATCAAAGAAATAAAACCATGTTTGACCATTGGCAATATCTCGCTGAAAGAAAAGTAATGATGCAGGAATGGGCTAATCACTTAACGCTTTTACGCAATAAAGCATTCCAAGAGACCATTATATAAAAGGAATATACTATGCTTACAGATACCCAAATCAGAAATTTGAAGTCTATAGGCAAGCCGAAGAAATATGCAGACAGCGGCGGCCTGTACCTCTATATTTCCAAAACAGGCTCAAAGCTGTGGCGCATGGCTTACCGTTTCAACAATAAGGAAAAGCTCTTGAGTTTTGGGGAGTATCCCATTGTTTCCCTGAAAGATGCCCGTGCAAAGCGCGATGATGCCAAGAAATTACTTGCTAACGGCATTGACCCGAGTCGGCACAAACGGGAAATGAAGCAAGCCGTACTGACAGAAGAAGCTAATACTTTTGAGGACGTTGTGTTGGAATGGCATGAAACGCAGACCGTGCATACTACTGAAAAAGACAGAGAACGGAAGTTGAACATGTTAAAGAATTATCTTTTTCCCACATTGCAAAAAAGACCCATTTCTCAAATCACAGCACAGGAACTCTTACAGCTTGTCAAGCCACTTGAGAAAGCGGGTAAAGTTTTGACAGCTCACAGAGTTATGCAATATTGCGCGATGGTTTTCCGCTATGGCATTGCTACCGGACGAGTAACGCGCAATATTGTTGCCGACTTGCGTGGAGCAATCCGCCCACACAAAAAGCAGCACCGTGCCACAATCACGTCTGCGGAGAAAATCGGGATATTGCTAAACAAGCTTGACAATTATCATGGCTATTTTCAAGTAAAATGCGCACTGCGTCTTTTTCCCTTGGTGTTTGTCCGCTCTGCTGAACTCACCCATGCGCAATGGAGCGAGTTTCATTTCACAACACAAGAGTGGCATATCCCTGCTGAACGTATGAAGATGCGACAAACGCACATTGTGCCTCTGGCATCACAAACACTTGCTATTCTTGAAGAGTTACATGATGTTACGGGAAATAGCCTCTATTTATTTCCTTCAAGCAAAAGCACAAAAAAACCTATCAGCGAAACGACAGCACTACGGGCTTTGCGTATCCTTGGATATGACAAAGATGAAATGTGTATTCACGGCTTTAGAGCAATGGCCTCGACCTTGCTTAACGAGCAGGGCTTTAATAGGGACTGGATAGAACGCCAACTGGCGCACAAGGAAAAAGACAATGTGCGTATTGCGTACAATCACGCTCAGTATTTGCCCCAGCGGCATGAGATGATGCAGTCATGGGCGAATTATTTGGACGAAGTAAAAGAAAAATATTCTACATAAAAAGGGGGTTATATGAGTACTGCCATGTCCGACACAGGCTTTTACGCCTGTCACAAGTTTTGAACTTGATACCAATGACCAAAAGCACTACGACATGGCGCGTTGAAGATATTATGCGCTTCATCGCTGACTTGGGTAAACCAGAAAAAACATAAATGCGTAAAAACGGCTTTTCATAGACGCCATGAGTGGGCACTATGAAAGGCCGTTTTTTATCGCCATCCGCGTGAAGACGAAGAAGACACACCCCCGCCCTCCCCCTGTTCTGAGAGCGGGGTGA
>CAYJHT010000354.1:0-2981 GCA_964369615.1 uncultured Desulfovibrionaceae bacterium | reverse complement strand
GGAAAGCTTTTTTTTCCCAAAAAAAGTTTCCCCCCACAAATATTTCAAAAAACGAATCAAAAATTAAAATTAAAAATTAAAAATCAGCGCATCACGGAGCTGCATGATAGACGTTTTTCTTCCACGATTTTTCCGTGCCACAGATAAGACGCTGAATATTTGCTCGATGCGTCCACAATACAAGCACAGTCACGCACAAGGCCAAGGGCAACAATGACCATGAACCAAATAAAAAGAGGACAAGGGGAAGACACAGGACTAAGGACAAAGAACCTACTGAGACGAAACCGCTTATGCCAATCAATGCAAGACATAGCAATACAGCAATAAGCAAGGGCCACAACGCTAACGGAATAAAGACGCCGATGCTCGTCGCAACAGCCTTGCCACCCTTAAAGCCCAAGAAACACGAATACACATGCCCAAGCACCGCGGCAAGGCCGACAAGTGTCACAAAGAACATGCTATCACTCAGAAGAAGAGCCACACTCACAGGCAAAGCACCCTTCAAAATATCGCACACAAGCGTCATAATACCAAACTTTTTGCCGCATAAACGCGCCACATTCGTAGAACCCACATTACACGAACCGGCAGTACGTGGGTCGATACTACAGTAACGCTTTGAAATCACAAGTCCAAAAGGAATGGCACCAATCAGATAACTGCATACAATCCAAAACACAAGCATAGTTTTACCTCACATTTCTGCAACTTCTAAGATGCTGATTTCATTATAAAGGGGGCGTATTTTCCCCAAGCGCACCTGCACCTCTTGTCCGGGACATGCGCGCTCACCAAAAAGCTGACGTTTACCGCGGACAATAAGCTGCTCACGCGGTAAACTGAGCATGACAAAATGATCATTTTCTTCCGTAATAACAGCGTCCCACCAAACTCTATCACCCGCTTGACGAAAATAATACAAGCGCCAATAACGCGGACGAAAACGCTGAATCTGTCCCGCTGCATCCAAATTCATGTTCAATGATAAAAGCATCTGCGACAAAGCCGCGCTGTCCCAACGCACTCCCCCACCCTGCAAAAATTGCACAACCTGTGCCTCGTTCACAAGGTCAGGATAGCGACGCAAGGGCGACGTCATCGGCGCATATGCACTCACCCCCAAACCCGCATGCGGACGCGGCGTCACCTCCAAAGAAGAAGCCACAAGCGAACGGATAATCTTTGCCATCTGATGCGGCTCTGTCCAAATACCCGCGTACTCACGCGGCACCGCCACATCCTGCGTGCGATACAACAAAGGAACATCATGCTCCTGCGCCCACTGCGCCATAGCAATGCTCGCAAGTATCATCATCTCAGATACCAAAAGCTGCGACTGCGGCGTAGGGACACTCTCCTTCAAACGCACTCGCACATCTTCCCCCTCACCGTCAAGGACAAATGTCGGTTCAGGACGCTCCAAAATAATAGCACCGTGTGCAATACGATATGCCTGACGAAGCTTGCCCAAATGCGCTCCCAAACGCACCTGCGCAATATAAGGCCGTGCAGCATTATCCTCATCACCGTCTGCATCGCTCAGCAAAGCCTCACAATCCGTATACGTCAGGTTCGCCGCAAGCTCCACCCACGCAAGACGCGGCTCCACATCTATAATCGCGCCGTCCGCAGCCACTCGACAAGAGACAACAAGTGAAGGACGCTTGCACCCCGCAAGAAGCGAAAGCATATCCGTCCCCAATATCTCCGGCATCATATGGTGCGTTGCTTCCGGCAAGTACACACTCGTCGCACGCCGAAAAACAGCCTTATCCAAGGCAGAATCAAATGGCCACACAAGCGCAGGACAGGCAAGCGCCAAATGAAGACGAACGACTCCCCCCTCCAGCTCCTCCACATAAAAGGCGTCGTCAATATCCTTCGTCGTTGCGCTGTCAATACTTATAAATGGCAAAGAAAGCTGCTCGACAACATCATCACCACCGCGCACCCTTTCTACAAGAGCGCCCACAGCTTCCTCATGCGCGCGCGACCACCCATCGCCCGCCTCATAATCAGCCCTATCTAACCAAAAATTATGGTGCGCAGGCACAAGCCCCCACGCCGTCGCAAGATGCAAGGCCATGTGCTGCATGTCCGGCAATGGCTTTATCAAAGTACGCCACAGAGCCTCATCCTCCGAACTCTCCGGATCCGCAATGCGCCGCATAAGCATCTTTTCCAAATACTCCACAACATCAGAAGCAGGCCACAAAGCGTCACCCACAGGGGGCAAAGAACTCCTATTCTGAAAAACATCCCACAATAAACGGAAAAACTGCGTCCCACCACAAATCAACTTCTCACGACGACGCACCGCCTCCTGCTCAAGCAAACGCGCCGCAACCGTCTCCTCACTATAAACCTCAAACTGCGGCGGCTGAAACTTAAAATGTGTCTTGCACTGCAGAAGCGCCTGACCATAAGCGGCCACATCGTCCACACCGGGCGCCGACTCAAAAAGCTCTGCAAACCACTGCGCAGACGCAAGCTCCACCTCACCCTGCGCCAATCCCCAAAGCTCTACCGGGTCAATAGCTCCCGCCTTCTCCCTGCGAGTATCACGGTGCATCTCAAGCGCATACACCATCTTATCACGCGTCGACATGTCCGACAAAACAGGCCCACTCCACGGCAAAAGTCTATTCACACCAAGTCGCGTCTCACGCCTATTAGGTAATAAAATACGCGCCTTACCCCCCTGCTCCTCAAGCACAAGTCCAATATGCAGTGCCCCAGCTTCCATGTACTCTACAATACATCCGGTACCAGGATATGTCACCAAAGCCATAAATTCGCATCCCCCTTACACAATATCAACTAAAAACACAAGAACACAATACACCAATATTCACAAGGACGCCATGCCCAAATGCATGCAAAAAAAATTATTTTATATTATATTTTCTTTTTTCTTTTTTTTATTTTTCTTTTTCTTTTTCTTTTTCTTTTTTTTATTTTAAATTTCGTGGGGG
>CAYJHT010000353.1:0-2988 GCA_964369615.1 uncultured Desulfovibrionaceae bacterium | reverse complement strand
TCTTGACCTTGTTGTAAGTTTTGGGCATACTGGGCTTGTTCAGAGTGAAAGTCATGAATTTGTGCCCCTGCCTTGCCCACGGTGGGGGTTTTTTGTCGCACCATAACTACGCCTCCTTCACGTTGCGCACTGCTTGTGTGCAAGTATCTAAAAAAGCAAGCAAGTCGCTTTCACGATAACGCACTTTGCGCCCCACTTTCAGGAAAATAGGTGGCAAGCCTTTCCAGCGTCTTTGTTGCAAAGTTTTGACTGAAAAGCCCGTTATTTCGGCGGCATGGTATTCATCATAAGTCTTCAATTTTGGATCAATAGGTGTCTGGTCTTGGTGCATAATGCCCCTCAATGTTTTTGTGAGTAGGCATAAAAAAAAGGCTCTACTCAGTTAGTGAGTAAAACCTAGAAAATGATAGTAATTAAAGATAATTAGTTTATTATGGAAAAATGAACGAATAAACTACGGCATTAAAATTTAGTATAAACAAGATAATACACATTTTTTGCTAATTGTCTGTAGTCACTAGATAAAATATTTCCAATTCGTCTTTTTATTCGATATTCCCACAAGCGCAAAGCCTGCTGGTCATCAGGATTGTTTTTGTAATTTTCATAATAATAAACAAGCATTTGATATATTCTTTCTCGTTCTTGCATTATTTTTTTATTCTTTTTACCCACCTTAAAAGGGTCATCTTCCCCTTTGTCAGTCAATGTTTTTAGTTCTTTTTTTAATACGTTATCGTAAAAAAGTGTTTTGGCATATTCATCATAAGGCAGATCACAAAGTCTATGATCAAGCCCGAACTCATTACTTTTATATTTTTTTTCAAACTTTATGACAGACAATATCAAGCTTACATATCGTGCCTGTGAAATTTCCTCTTGTATCGTCGTTCGAGGTCCGCGCCCTTTAGGCTTTGCAAGTGCCTTTTCGTAAAGCCCTTGCAAGTCGGTAGGGAATTCAATATTTAAAATAAGAGCGCATTGCAGAGCTAATTCATAAGCTTCTTTTACGTCCTCAAGCTTTGGTGTGCGCCCGTCTTGGTCAATTTCCCAAATTTTTATAAAACCTATATCAGTGTAATATTGTTCAATTTTGCAACGTTTCCACATTATCCAAGAAATGCAGATCGCTTCAAGGCTTCCAAAGGGATAAGGTTTCTCTAGTGTTAATGTGATATTACGTCCGTATGTATACATATCACTCTCCCCCCTCCTTCATTTTCGGCGCATCTTCAAGCGCACGGCGTAAAGCTTCGTCTGCGATGTGCGCGTAGCGTTTTGTCATCTCCGGGCTTGAATGGGTCAACAATTTTTGCACCGTGTACAGGCTTTGCCCATGCGAAACAAGGGTGCTTCCAAAATGGTGACGCAAGCCGTGTACAGGTCGGAAGTCTTGCGGCAAGCCTGCATTGCGCTTTATGCGGTCAGCAAGCTTGCGTATGTCCTGCCTCTTGTCTCCGGTGCGGGGTGACGGGAACACATATGGGCTTTCTGTGCGCTCTACACTCTGCAATATGCGCACGGCCTCCGCGCTCAAGGGCAAGGTCTCTGTGCGTCCGCTCTTGGCACTTGCCCCTTGTAGAGTGATAAAACCACGCTCAAGGTCAACGTCCACCCATGCAAGAGCAAGCACTGCGCCCTTGCGTATGCCTGTCACCATGATAAAGCGTAGAATGTTTGCGCCTGTCTGGTCGCGGTCTTCGTCCAGTGCCCTTATGTATCGCGCTGTCTCTTCGGTGGTCATGAACTCCGTCCGCTCGTTGTCTACAGTGGGCATCTTGAATTTGAGGCTCGGCACGGGGCATAAGTCTTTTTCTCCTGCAAAGGCAAAGAGGCGGCGCAAGAGTGCCAAGACGTGCTTTTGTGTCTGTGCGCTCAAAGGCGTTCCCCGTCCACTTGTGGCGGCGGTAAGGTGGTCTGCAAGGTCGCTTATATCTGCGGCTGTGATACAAGACGGTTCTTTGCTGTGCAGAGGGGCAAGGTATTTTATGCGTGAAGCATCTGCCTTGGCAGTAGAGCGGCCTTGCATGTGTTCGGCGTACTGTTTCCATAACTGCCACACCGTCACGCGCTTCTTTTCTGCCTCCATGGTGGCTTGACGTTCTGCTCTCTGCTCCGTGTTTGAAAGTTCTTTTCCTGCCATACGGTCAGCTCTTATTGCATTTGCCTTGGCGGCGGTCATGCCTCGACTTGCCTTGCCTACGGGTTCGCGCGTTTCCTTACTGCCCCGTCCGCCTCTGCGGTATCGGATATAAAACACCTTGTCTTTGCCGTCCTCGGTCTCGCGAAAAGTCACCCCTGCATAACGTGTTTTTTGCTGTTCTGACATTGTTTTTCCTCCTTGTCCGCACCTTGTCCGCACCGTTCCGAATTTTATGGCGCAAATTTTGTCGTAACTATCAAAGATGCAATGCACTTTTTGTCGCTTTCTTGTCCGCACGGGGAAAAGGTTTTGTCCGCACCATTGTCCGCACGCAAGGCAAAAATACAGAGAAAAGGGGAGAAATGCAAGGTAATTTGCATCGCTCCCCTTATGGTGTCTTTCGGCTTTAAGCCCTGTAAGTATTTGATTTTTTTGGCGCGCCCGGCAGGAATCGAACCTGCGGCCTTTGGCTCCGGAGGCCAACGCTCTATCCAACTGAGCTACGGGCGCATTGCGTCGTCCACCCTCCTTTATAATTGCTCAAAAAAGAAAAAGGAAAGCTGGACGACTATCTATTGTTCTCTACTGCATTCCAGAAAATCTGTGTGCACCTACTCGTAGTATCGTTAGGCAATAAAAGAAATTACTTGATGTTTTATGGAGTAGGGAACACGTTGCGCAATGACTCCCCAAATTAAAACAAATTAAAACAAGATGGGGAAGCAGGCAAAAAAAGCCCCCCCCTTAAGCCGTGTTAACCTGACAATAGGGGGAGCTATAAACATAATTTAAAAAATGGCGGAGCGGAAGGGACTCGAACCCTCGGCCTCCGGCGTGACAGGCCG
>CAYJHT010000352.1:0-2996 GCA_964369615.1 uncultured Desulfovibrionaceae bacterium | reverse complement strand
AGTGTTTAAGCATACGTTCTATGTTATCAACAGTCGCCTGTGTCCCAAGCTTGTGGAGTTGTCCATTCATAGAGCTGATAACATTTTTACGGTTTAGCTTGAGATGGTCAAGATTCAAATGTAAAACGTCATTCAACTCGCAATCAAAGCCTACATCGGCGGACGCAATCTCGCCTGTACTTTTGGAATAATAAATACGCAATTTTGCAGCGTCGGAGGGGTCAGCTGGATTATAGCGTAAGAGCTTCTTTCCCTTGCTCTTATCGCAGTGTTGTTCTTTCAAAGGGCGCCCTGTATTTCCGGCACACACTGCGAGCAAATTTTTGTAATCAATGCAACGGCGCCTGTGCTGCTTTTCTTCTGCAGGATTTTTTGGCTCATGTGCTTCGTCGGGATTGCGCGGAAACCAGTGCTCTATGTGCATGTTCTTCTTGTTGATTCTACCCATGCAGTAAGCGCATAAATACCCTTGTTCCTCCAAAAGGCTTTCCTGCAGAGCCACTTTTGTCGCAGATGGCATATCCTCATAACAGGCATTCGGTTCATCATAATACTGTCGCAAAGGATTGACGATATTTTTACGAATGGCAAGCATAGTTTACACGTCCTGTGTGGCTTGAGTATCTGGCAAGTCTGCCTGCTCTTCGCCGTACATGGTGAACAGCGAGTTTAAGCCAATAATGGACGGTATTTTTCCCGTTTTTCCTGCAAGTTCACGGAGAGCTTCACGCGCTTGCGCATAGTTCTCGTCATCAATAAGTCGTTCGATGCGTAGCAGGTCTTTCGTGACGCCCTGATTCACGCTGGGAGCACCCATAACTTCTTGCAACAGTTCCGACGATTCCATGCCATAGGAGCGGCTTGGATGATAGGGCTGTTCCCCTTCTTCCAAAATCCAAATGGATTCAGGCATGACCTCACCCACCACTTGTGGTGAGTGCGTGGTGATAATGAACTGACAATTTTTAAATGTCTCTAAGAGCTTGGGAATAATTGTGCGTTGCCACTTGGGGTGTAAATGCAGCTCAATTTCATCTATGATAACAATGCCCCTGCCCGTGGCAAGAGGGTCGTCACTGTGAGGATTGGCAATGGCAAGGCGTCTGGCAATGTCTGCCACGAGGAGGAGATAGCCTTTTTCGCCGTCGGAGAGTTGGTTGTAAAAAAAGTCCACATCATTTTTCTTAAGTGCAAGCATTCTCACTTTTCTATCTACAAAAAATGAAGTAAACCCTAGGCAAGTGTGCATGGCATCACGTACCACTTGCAATTGTGTATCTACATGGTCAAGATTTTTTTCGCGTACCTTTGTTTCATTTTCAACGTCTTCTTTGTTTTTAAACCAATTAAAAAAGTCATCAAATCCAAGACTTGTGCTGAGAGCGTTATAATAACACGCTTTTGGACTCGAGTCTGCAAGGCTCACATCGAAGTTGATAGAAGCGCGAGAGTGTCGTTCTGCGTGATACCTTATAAAAACAGGAGGGTAAATTGTGCCTAAAGGAGAATGAAAACCATTTTTTAAATATTGTATGAAGTCTTCTGCATGATAGAGTTTGCTAACAAGATCAGTCTTTCGTTCCGGACTGTCACGAAGATTTACCGCTGCAATTTCTAATGCAAAAGTAAAGGTGGCATACATGGTCGCCCGTATAGTGCATTTCCAAGCCCCATTGTGTATGTCATTATAATCAATATGTGTTTTTATCGCCCCCGGAACACCTGCACGCAACAGAATTTCCCCAAGCGCAAGGCTCAAAGCGTCCAATATGGAACTCTTCCCAGCGCCATTATCACCCAAAAACACGTTCAGTCGCGGGTGGAAGTCCAAAAATAAGTTTTGGAAACCTCGAAAATTCTCAAGATGTAATGAGCGCATGAACAAGTCAAAGGGCATATATTCTCCATGAAAGAAGGGGCGTTTTAAAACTTCACTTGCTAAAAAGGTACTCTATTCTTTAACAGAACTGAGCTTCCATCAGGCACCTTGGGTAAGTCAGCTAAAATAGAATCCAGTGCCTTATCCAGTTCTAGGGCTTGCCTTCGCACTACACGAAAGAAATCGCTAAGAATCTCCTCTGCATTACTCTCAAACATTTCAATATCGGCATACCAGATTGACTCAGCTTCAACACCTTGCTCATTAAAGATTCTGATAACTGTCACATCGGAGCTTGTATTATAGCCCACTTCCCGTGCTTCTTGTGCAACAGTTATTGTCGAGTGCGTCGTGGAGTACTCAAAAACATTTGATTTTAAAGGAGATTCTTTCCATGCAATATTTCCGTTTTTCGTGTTGACAATCAGCGTATCAACAACTTGTGCCAGCTTTTCGGAACTCATAATTTTTCTCCCGTTCTTGAGCGCAATTCTGCGACTATTTCTTGCATGGCAGTTTTGTGCTCATTCAGCTCTCTGCTCATGGTCGTTTTTATCGTCTCTGCCTTTTTGGTTGAGCGCACTACTTGCTCTATCTGTATTTTTTCACATTCGCTTAAAAAATGGATAAAGCTTTGCATTTTTTGATGGTGCGTATCCTCCAAGCCCTTTACATTACTTTTCATACTTATGAGAGAGCTTTTGATATAGTCACAGCTCTTTCGCACATGATTCTTATTAAAGTTTTCTGTTTCTGAAATATAGTCTATGAGGTTTGTCACAAGTGTCATCAGTCTTTCAAACTCTGCAAGATTCAAAAAGGTGGATACAATTTGCGAGGACTGCTTGGCGGCGTCTCGTGCCTCTTGTGCCGCTTGCTGCGATTTCCACGCCTTCCACGCTGCAACACATGTCAGGAAAAAGCCAGCGACCGAGGCTATATTGCCGTAATGCGTTTGCAAAAACTCCCACCCATGCCATTCTGCCATGCCTTCACCTCATGCGGTCTACATACACTATACGCTCTTTGACTTCAAGATGTCTTTAAGCAAGCCACCACGCTTGCCACGTCATTCTAATTTGCCCCGGAGTCTTCCATGGCCTTGACATCCGCTAAA
>CAYJHT010000351.1:0-3002 GCA_964369615.1 uncultured Desulfovibrionaceae bacterium | reverse complement strand
TGGGCAAACAATAGCGACTTTAGACGTGAAAGTCTTAAATATATTCAATATAAGAACGCTTTAAAAAGACTCTGCAATGAAGGCAATACCGCCTTGCAAAGCCTTCACCCTTTCTTCCAAGAGAAAGAAGAAGGCTTGGCCACCTGTCTTTTCGCTGTCGTTCATGGGTCTGTGCTCCGGCGCGTTGTTGTAGGCAAAGTTCAAGAATTGCACCATGCACACAAGCTCGTCCGACGCGTCCAGCATCTCACACGCAAGGTCTTTTGCAATCAGCTCTTTTGCACTCATGACGTCACCCCGTAAAATCGCCTTGCGTCTTCATATCCTGCCGTATATGCATCCGCTCGCATATCTTCAAGGTTTTTCTTGCATACGGGGCATTCTACGCCATGTGTCTTGTGCAGCACAACGTCGGGGCAGTCCTCGCCGTCGCCCGTGTAGCCGTCAAAAACATAGGGTCGCGCAAAGATGACAAATTTTTCTTCCATTTCCTCATTGTGCAAAATCATGGCAATTTCGTGCATATCAAATTGCTCTTTCCCGCGCTTGCGGCGTAAAACAATGATGTCATCGTCTTCGATGCCCTCGTGGTTGAAGCGGTCAAGGAGTTCGTAGGTTTTAGCCATAAGCCACCTCCTCCACCATATCTAGCTCTACTTTTTCTGCGTGTTCAATATATTCTAAAAGGCCTTTCAACTTTATTTGCTCCTCAATAAGCTCATCTTCAGTAAGCCCATCGACGTCATCTGCTAAATGTGCAAAGTTCTGCATTGTTATTCCCGCAAGCATCAAAAAAGTAGCGCTTTGCGTCAATACAAGCTTTATTCTGTCATCCACAAATATGTCATCACAAAACTCTTCCCTGCGCTCTGAAAAAATGTCGGCGCATTCAAAGAGGTGGTCGCACAGGGCGTCAAAATGATGATACGTCGTCGTGTCGAGGTTGTCTTCAAGGTGGCGTAAACGTGCGATGATGTCTTTTAGTACTTGTGGTGCGTTATCGTATTGCTTGCACATGCTACACCTCCCCATTAGTCATGGTATGTATATGGGCTTTCTTCACATGTATACCGCGAGTTTTGCCCTTTATGCGTAGGCCGAGGGCGTGTAGCTGGTCTGCAAGGGTTGTGCGTCCCATTCTCACAAGTTGTGCGGCCTCTGAAAGAGTCAAGCCTTTTTCTTGAATGAGCTTCCATGCGCGGCGCACCTTGGCAAGACGGTCTTTCCGCGGATTGCTGGCCTCCTTCATGCCTTTGTAGAACGCCGCTTTTTCACGCGCTTGGACGGCGGGCAGGGCAAGAGCCTCTTCCACAGCCTTCGTACATGCGGCTTCAACTTCAAGTGCCTTCATTTTCATGCGATGCTCTTGCAAAAAAGCAGCAACGCTCTTGCGAAAATTCCGCGCTTTTTCAGTGTTCGCAAGCATAGATATGGTATACAAGCCTAGTTCTGTAAAATGGCGTACTTGATAGCATTTTCCGTCAGTAGAAGTCATTTTGACTTCTACTGAATAGTGCTGTAATTCTTCAATATTTCTATTGTACAACTTGGTTAAAGACTGTGCAGGATAGGCATACCCCAGCTGCTTTCCAATTTCTTCAGACGAAAACAAAAACTCGCCTTCTCTTTCAAGAAAAGCTATGCCTTTGAGGTTTACTTCTAAACCTGATTGTGTCATGGTGTCGTCAGTCATTCTAACATCCTTTTTGGGTTGGATTGTTTTTGACTTTGCCGTAATTCGTGTTGGCGCACGACTTACGGCTTTTTTGTGGCTTGAGGCCACTTTCCCTTGCTTTCCAAGTGTGCTTTTTCATTTTTTTCTATGGTCTCCTTCATTTCATCGCAAGCGTTAAACAGGGATTCCAAAACCAAGGCTCTGCACGATATGTGACGCGCCAAGGCAACCTCTTTCAACCTGTGTGCCGTCTCGCCGGAACACTTAAACTGAATATAACCTTCTTTCATTTCTTCACCTCTTTTTTTTCATACATAAAGAAACCTTTTAAGTCAATACCCCCACCAAAAAAAACCATCATGGTTCATTTTGTACCACCATTTTGAACCATTTCAGACCATCGGAAGGCAAAAGAACTAAAGCCATAAAAGGAACTTATGCACAAAATCAATGTTATTTATTGAACTCATTTCTTGACAAAAGCATGTACAGTTATGGCTTCACGAGGCAAGCAAGGCCGCAAGCTTAAAGTCCGCTTCTGTCATAAAATGCTCGCGTAAGTCGCCGTTTTGTGTGCCTTCTGTGTATATTTCAAGCACATCCGCGTCATTTTGATAGCCTTCAAGTTCACGCACAGCACACATAAAAACCTTTACCATGTCATCAAGGCTCAAAGAATTGTATTTCTTGTATGCACACATGTGGTCGATAATATCCCAGCCAACAAGGCATTCATTTGACCTGTCCCAAAAAATTCGGCGTAAATCCCTGTAAAGATTAAACAGGGGCTTTTCCGTCTTATCGTTGACAATCACGTCTTCTTGGTGCAAGTTCTTTGTAGTCATGTTCCTACTCCTGTGTAGTAGGTTGATGGTTAGGCCGTGCTTTGTGGTGTCAACACTTTGCACGGTCGTTTTCTTTGTTTTTTCTCCAGTCCAAAAATGTTTTGTCTAGAGCTAACAAAACCAATTCTTGTATGCTTTTTCTTTCTTTAGCAGCTAATATCTTCAAGAATTGATGGTCTTTTTCACTTAAACGGAATGTTGTCTGTTTGCTTCTTTCTTCCATCGCACCTCCTTCGCTGGTCTATTGGTACCATTCAACCATCCAACCGTCAACCCTCAAATCAAAATTTTTTCTAAAAAATCGTAAATACCTGTTTTTCGGTGATTTTGCTGGCGTCGGCAGGATGGTGGACTGTTTCCGAAATGGAAGGGGTTCGACCTTGCACTGAGGGCTTTTTTGGCGTATTGGTATAAAAAAGGATGTGATTATGAGTGAGTTTAACGAAAAAATATACAAAGAAAATCTTTTATCCATCTTGGGT
>CAYJHT010000350.1:0-3005 GCA_964369615.1 uncultured Desulfovibrionaceae bacterium | reverse complement strand
TTTCAAAAAAAATATTATCTTAACCACCGCTGGAGGCAACTCGTCTATCTACAAGGTCAACGACGGTTTCTGTTTGACTTTGTATCCAAGCTGCTATGACTGCGCGATTTGCGCCATGGTGTTGTCTTTTTGCGGCGAGCATTTTTGCATCTGCGGTGGCGATAAGTTGGTGTATTGGTTCGGGGGCATGGGTTGTGGCGGCGCCAAATGAGATATAAACAGGTATTTCTGTGCGTGCGTTTCTTTCTGCGACAGCTTCGTAGAGCTGTTGTACGATACTTGCGGCTGTGGCGCTGTTACAATTGCTTATAAGGACAGTAAATTCATCGCCTCCCACGCGTCCGATGAGGGTGCGATGAGGGAGTGTGTTGCGTAGTAATTCTGCGGCGGCAACAAGAACTGTATCACCAACATGGTGTCCTAGGTAGTCATTGACTAATTTAAGGCCGTCGACATCTGCACAAATGATACTGATGGGGAATTGTTTTTGTTCTGTTTGTGATATGCATTTATCAAAGTAAAAGCGACTGCAGACACCTGTGAGGGAGTCATAGTGTAGAGCGTGAATGAGTGCATCTTGTTCGAATTTGACTTGTGTGACATCTGTGTGCATGCCGACGATACGGGTGGCTTTTCCTTCGGTATCGCGTGCAACGACTTTTCCATTGGAGACAATCCACCTATAGGCTCCTGATTTATGGCGTATGCGAAAAACAGTTTTGAAGTAGTCACCATTGTCGGGGGATTGAATGTATGTGAAGTGGGTGAGTAGGGTTGCTTCGTAGTCATCAGGGTGCAACTTTCCTGCCCAGTTGAGATTGTCCTTTGCGAACTCTTCTTGAGTATAGCCTAGCATCGTACAATATTGTTGACTAAAATAAATGGTTCCCGTTGTGACATTCCAGTCCCAAGGACCTGCTCCGTTGGCATCAAGGGCGTGGCGGAGCCTGTCACTTTCTTCGAAGTAGGCATTTTGTTTTTGTGCCATATCATGGAAGTGGACATGCGCGCCACACAGCTTTGTGGCGTGTCCGTGGCGGTCACGTTGTACAACGGTTATTCTGCCAAAAATCCAGATATATTCACCGGAAGCGATGAGAAATCGTAAGTTCCCTTCTTTGAAGTCACCATATTTAGGGTGGTATACGAGCATGTTTTGCACAGCTTCAAGCTCTTGTCTGTCGTCAGGGTGCACGAATTGAAAAAAGTCTCGCATGGTTTGAGGAAAGCTTTCAGGGCCATAGCCTGTTTTTTCAGCAAATATGTTGTCAAGGAAGACTGCGTCAGTAGGCGGTTCCCAAATCCAGTGGATAAAGTCATGCCCTGAGATAAAACCCATGCAACTCATAAGTGTACTTGCGCGTGTTCGCGGAGCTCGTGGGATAGTTACGCTGTTGTCAAGCATAGCCCCTCCTCTCAGAGTGGAGAATTGATGCGTATTCGCTCTGTCATTTTTAGCCCACCTATAACCGAAAATAGACTATAGCTTCTGCCCAAGAATGTAAACAGATATTTTTCGCAAAAAAAAATAAGAATTATGACCTGTGTCAATATACTATTGTATACTAAATGTGATCGCGTGTTTTTTGAGATGAGCGAGTATTTTATTTGTAAATTGAAAGGTTGTACCGCCACGACCCTGTTCGAATGCTTCATCAAGCTGAAAAAGCGTGTGTGCTCTTGTTTGTGTGTGGGGGACAAGGAGTTTCATTGCGTGTACATAGAGGCGCAAGCGTGTTGCCTTACTTGCGTTTTTGAGCGCATTTGCGGGTAGATGTACCTGTCTGCTTTGTGCATTATCCTTATTATATATAGGACGAATATTATGAGTGAGGCAGATATCGCTTATGGCACTTTCCCAATGTGCTTTGTCTGCGCGGGACAGTTTCCATATTGTCGAGATATTTTGGGAAAAGGATTCGTTTTTTTCGTGAAAAAGTGGCAAAATATTGTGTCTTACACGATTGCGGAAAAAAGAGGTGTCAGTATTGCTGGCATCTTCTATCCAAGTGATGCTTGCATGGCGCAAAGCTTTTCGTAAATGCTCTGGTTCTTGTAAAAGAAGGGGGCGTAGGATGTGGCGTTCATCATCGAGTGCTGTCATGCCACCAAGTGCCGGCCATGCGGCGCCGCGTGTAAGGCGCATGAGCACATCTTCTTGCAAGTCTCCCAAATGATGTGCGAGTACAAGCCATTGTGCGCCGCACGCTTTGCGACAAAGTTCAAAACATGTATATCGCACATTTCTTGCGTTTTCTTCAAGCGCGCACATATCCTCGTGCCCTTGTTCGCGTGCGTGTTTGCGTATATTGATGCGGTGTAAAAAAAGTGGGATATTCCACGCGCTGCATAATGATTGTACAGCTTGTGCTTCCTGCGCGCTTTCATTGCGCAGAGCGTGATCTAAATGTGCCACAGATATTGTTATATTTTTGTGTATATTACATTGTTTGAGCCACAGAAAACAGCATAATAAAGCCAAGGAGTCCGCACCGCCTGAAAGTGCGAGTAAAAAATGACTATTGCCTAATGAAATCTGCAAGTCTTTTTTTAAAAACCTTTCCATGTTTTGCACGAGTGCCTTTGTGAAAGGGGCTTGCTCATGAATGGAAGGCGGTACTCGGGGATGTGTCAGCATTCCAAGAGGCCGTCAAGATAACGCATCATATATTGTTCAAGTTCTGGTGTCGCATAGCCCACACAGGAGCAATGAAGCACATTGTGACCTCGTACAAGAAATTCGAGCTTTACGCTGTCCCCATTTATTTCCAAAGCCATCACGTAGGGACCACATTCATGAGCGTGTTCTTGTTGTATATGCCTATACAAATGCTCTGGAACAGGGAACCAATACACATCAAGAATAGCGCTTTGAAGCTGCATGTCTGTCAGTTTTGAACGTAATTTTTCTAGTATTTCTTCGTCAAGTTCGTCAACAACATAGGTACGCATAGATATTTTCCTTTTTTTATTTTTTTTTTATTGGGGGGAAACTTTTTTTAGGA
>CAYJHT010000349.1:0-3019 GCA_964369615.1 uncultured Desulfovibrionaceae bacterium | reverse complement strand
AGGGTGAAACTTTTTTTTCCTAAAAAAAGTTTTCCCCCAAGAAAAAAATAAAAAAAGTTTTCCCCAAACCCTTTTCAAAAAAATCTTGCCTGAGATAGAATAAAAAATGAGGCTCCTTTGTGAATAGCAAAAAAAATACGCCATCGACTAACGATCTGCCTTTCAGTTACGCACGCACCCTTTCGTGGCTCTCTCTACTTATTATTTTAGTCACAAGCCTTGTCCTCTCCGTCTTTATCTCCAACAGCGCACGAGAAACACTCCTTAAAAAACAAGAAGATTTTGCGAGCCTTCTTGCAGCAAACTTGAATCATCAGATATATAGACGTTTTATGGTGCCAACGGTTCTTGCCTATGGTCGCGTCGCATTGCGCGTACCAGCCCAATATGAACGATTTGATGAAATAGTTCGCTCAGTGATACATGGACTGGCTGTTCAGGAACTGCGCGTCTATGACTTTGGACGCATCGTTGCTTATTCAACCAAGGAAGACGATATAGGACGCACAGGACTTGCACCTGAAAGCGTAGAACTCGCACTTAAAGGCGAAGGAACAGAAGCAGAAATCATATCAACCTTCCCCATGTGGCAAGCCCCGTTTCGACTTCCACTCAAACCCGGAAGCTTTGTCCTACGCACCGTCTACCCACTCACAGGAGAAGTACGCACGAAGGACGGGAATATGGAACAGCATATTATGGGCGTCCTAGAACTCAGTAGAGATATTACAGATGATTATGAATCTGTTCTCGCATTCCAAGGCGTCATCGTAGGCATGTGCCTGCTCTCCTCCATCGCACTCTTCATCATGCTCCTCTTGCTTATACGCCGTGCAGAACATATCCTTGCAGAAAGAATGGCGAAAAATAAAGCGCTCGAAGCAGAACTACACAGTACAGAAAAACTCGTCAGTATGGGGCGCGTTATCGCAAGCATAGCACACGAATTGCGAAACCCCCTAGGCATCATTCGCTCAAGTGCAGAATTTTTGCAAAAACGCACAGATAAAGCCGACAGCGCAACAAAACGCATCCTCGTCGCAATCTACGACGAAGCATGCAGACTCAGCCAAACCATCAACGATTTTCTAGACTACGCACGACCAAGAACACCCAGAGATGACCTCGTCGATATCACACTCGTTCTTGACCAAGTAATGGCCTTCCTTGAGGGAGAACTCAAGCGACATAAAGTCTCTATAGATTTTAACCTTCAACAAAATCTCTTCATAAAGGGCGACAAAGATTTGCTCTATCGAGCATTTTATAACATACTTGTCAACGCTCAACAAGCTATGGAGGGGCCCGGAATCATCATAGTCACTGGCAAAAAAAAGCACGATTGCATAACGCTCGTATTTCAAGACACAGGCCCGGGCTTTGCCAACGACAGCCTCGACAACTTTTTTGATCCCTTCTTCACCACAAAGGACAGTGGCACAGGCCTAGGACTTGCCATCGTAAAAAGCATTATCACAAGCCACAACGGCCTGATCTCCCTCGCAAATATCTCAGACACAAGCCCTCATACAGACGAGGAGCACGCCCACACACCCACATCAAGCGGAGCCGTCGTGAAAATCGTTTTTAATGCAGCCCCATAACCTCTAGCAATCCCAAACAATAAGGAATAATCATGAGCGATAAAGCCCATATCCTTCTCATAGATGACGAAAAAAACTATCTTCTTGTACTTGAAACACTTTTACTTGATGAAGGCTACGCAGTCACAGCAATCAATGATCCTGAAACCGCATTGGCCTTCCTCGATGAATCTGAGGTAGACGTCGTTGTCACCGACATGAAAATGCCGCGACTCTCCGGTCGCGATGTCTTAGAACGCGTCAAGAAAAATTGGCCTCATCTGCCCGTACTCATCATGACAGCTTTTGGCAGCATCGAAAGCGCCGTAGAAGTCATGAAGTACGGTGCCTTTGACTATATCACAAAACCCTTTGCCAACGACGAACTCCTCCTCTCCCTGCACAATGCCGTCGAACTGTCCACCGCACACAGGCAATATCGCCTGCTTCAAGAAGCCATGGAAGTGCGTTATGGGACGCATCAAATTATTGGACGCAGTCGCGGTATCCGCGACGTCCTCACTATGGTCGAACGCGCCGCCCCGAGCAAGTCTACTGTCCTTATCACCGGTGAATCTGGCACCGGTAAAGAACTTGTCGCTCGCGCTGTTCATGTGTCCTCACCGCGAAAGGACGCGCCCTTTGTCTCCGTTAATTGTATGGCACTCAATCAAGGGGTTCTAGAAAGCGAGCTTTTCGGACATGAAAAAGGCTCCTTCACAGGCGCAACCGCTATGCGGCGAGGGCGCTTTGAACAAGCCCACGGAGGCACGCTCTTCCTTGACGAAATAGCCGAATTGACACCAGATCTTCAAGTAAAACTCCTGCGTGTCCTCCAGGAAAAGCGTTTTGAACGTGTCGGCGGCAGTGAAGAACTTGAGGTTGATATCCGCGTTGTAGCAGCTACAAATAAAGACCTGCTTAAACTCGTCGAACAAGGACAATTCCGCGACGACCTCTACTATCGCCTCAACGTTGTGGAAGTGCACCTGCCACCACTCAGAGAAAGACGCGAGGACATCCCCTTGTTGGTCGCTCACTTTGCAGAAAGTTTTGCCAAAGAAAACGAAATCACAACAAAGGTCTTCAGTTCAGGAGCGCTGAATTATTTAACGGGTTACGAATGGCCGGGCAATATTCGTCAACTTCAAAATGTCGTCGAGCGTTGTACTGTCCTTGTTCAGTCGAACAGCATTCAAGTGGACAATTTGCCGCCGGAAATTCGTGACGAAGAAGCACAATTCAAAAGCGCCGTCGACCTACTTCCCGTACAGCTTGACCTAGCTGATACTTTAGAAAAAATCGAAGCAGCACTCATACGACGTGCTCTTGTGCGCGCGGAATTTGTACAGGTCAAGGCGGCAGATCTATTAGGAATTTCAAAAAGCCTTTTGCAGTACAAGCTAAAGAAATATGCAATTACAGGTCACTAGAGC
>CAYJHT010000348.1:0-3029 GCA_964369615.1 uncultured Desulfovibrionaceae bacterium | reverse complement strand
GCATCATAGCAAAAAAACGCCTTGATTGGAAGGTGTAGCGCTTTGGACGCTTACGTTTCCCCCCAAAAGATTTTCAAAAAATTCCTTTTTAAACAAATATCGAGCAATAATCAACAAGTGTCACGGGGGTGAAGGGTTGCCTGTTGCGTACAAGAGGCAAAGTTTCCACAGCGCAGCCGAGTTCTTGCGCCATGATTTCTGCAAGTGCTTGTCCGCACATACGCCCCTGACAAGGCCCCATGCCGCAGCGTGTCATGCGCTTTACTTCATCCGGTGTGCTGTATCCTTCGCGCACGGCAAGGCGAATGTCCTTGGCGGTGACGCACTCACAACGACACACAATGGTCTCATCGGGCACTGCGTATATATGTGGATTCGGCGCGAAAAGCGTGCGTAAATAGCCCCGTGCTTGGCACAATTTGCGGAATTGCTGTGCGCTGGATGCGCGTTTTTTTTCTGCTTCTGCCGCAGATATGACACCCAAATCCAGCGCCATAGCAATGCCTGCCATGCGCCCTTGCGCAAGTGCAGCTTCACCGCCATATACAAAGGCGCCGTCTCCTGCCATCAATATATTTTTTTGATGGGTGCGCCCTGATATATCGGTGCGAGGATACCAGTAACGCTGTGTGCCTTCCCATGCCAAGTCTAATGCCAAGGCGCTGGCTATTTGTACGCGCGGAATGATGTTTTCATGGCGGACAAGCTTTGTCGTTGCAATCTCATGCCACTGACCGTGCTGCTTATAGCGCACGCGTTCAAGGCTCCCTCTTCCGTGTGCTTCTATCTGGTCGACATGTGTCACAATGGGGATTTTATGCTGCAACACCTTGAGCGCCATTTTCATACCACGGGCAAGGTAGGGGATATCTTTGTAGATGGATCCCATGCGCACAAGAGAACGTAGTTTATCGGCAAAGCGGCCTGTATCGAGCCATGCGGCAATGGGGATATTTTTTTCAATCAAGTGGACGGCAAGCGAAAGGAGCAAGGGGCCATTGCCTGCAAGAAGCACAGCTTCCTTGGGTGCGGCAACAGGGACACCACTGCGCAAGAGCACCTCTGCCGCACCTGCGCCCACAACGCCGGGTAATGTCCAGCCTTGAAAGGGCACAGGGCGTTCCATGCCACCTACTGCAAAGAGTATTTGCGAGGCCGTAAAAGTGTGTGCTTTGCCCTTGTGTTGACAATATATTTCATCACCGTGCTGTCCCCAGACGCTTGTTTGTGCAAAGAATGCGGCGCCACTTGTTTCAAAAGCGTGCAACAGCTCTTGTCCGAGTTGTCGGTCGTGGGCATCGAGTGCGAGGCGTCCTGCTTCTAAGTGTTGATTGCGTAAAAGCTGGCCGCCCGCATGGGGCTGTTCATCAAGTACCACGACATCAAGCCCGCATGAGCAAGCCTCCACCGCTGCCGCAAGACCCGCAGGCCCTGCCCCTACGATAAGCGCGTCCACATGCTTATACATGACTGTGCTCCTGCTCTGCATCTTCGTCAAATGCTTCTTGTGTTGTATACTGAAACGCCTCACAATATTGCCTTTTTACTTGCATCCCCTCTTCCACAGCCACAAGACATGACTGGATATTTTCTTGACCGTTTATTTCCATCATACATTCAAAGCACACGCCCATAAGGCAATAGGGCGCACGCGGGCTTGCGTCCATGCTGTTGTGGTGGAATGCTTTTGTGCCTTCTCTCTTGTGCGCGTATTTATGTGTATGCCCGAGCACCGCCGCGGCAACGCTGATGCCTGCAGGCACCGTCATAGCCTCGCCTTCCACAAAAATTTGCACTGTTTTTATTGAAACATCTGTCATGTGATCTCCCCAATCATAAAAAAAGCCTTTGAAAAAGTCTTATTTGCAGTATGCCCTTTTTCAGCAGTTTGCAAAAGCAAAGCGTTGCAAAGTCATCCCTTGCGCCATAGGCGGAAGTGCGCCGCCAAGAATAAATTCGGGCAAGTATCGGCTATGGACAGCGCTTAAAGTGACAGCACTGTGCGTATTAAGCACGGTTGCCTTTGGATGATTGGGCAAATGACTGTAAATAGCCACACCGTCGTCAGGCATAACACGCAAGCCCGGCCACGAACGAATTATCCTTTTTGAACCAAGCTCCGGCCACACGCGCAAGGCCCATGCGCCTTCTTGAGAGACAGCGGAAGGGATAACGCTTGCATCGTGCCCGCGAGTTTCGTGTTTAAAGCCGATGATGACGGTGCCGCCAAAAGTTTGCGTGCATCCAAGTATGGGAATAGGCATGACAAAGGGCAAGCGTTCTGTAAGGAGCACTTGTCCTTTGTCCGCAAAAATCGGGAGTTTTTTGGGTTCAGGCAAGGCTTGCAGAGCAAAGTTTACAAAGCGTCGATTTGCCAATCCTGCGGCGAGCACGAGATGTTCGGCGTAAAAATCTCCCTTGTCCGTACTTATGCCATAGCCGCCTTGGCGCGCCTCCACATCAAGGACAAGAGTATTATCAAAGAATGCGACGCCGAGCTTTTGCAATGCCTTTCTGTAGGCACGCATAAGAAGAAGTGGTTCAAGGAAGCCGTCCTCGCGGCACCACGCCGCACCGCAGACATCCACACCAAAGGGGATTTTGGGCAATTTCTTCTCAAGTCCCGTGCGGTCAAGCATATGTCCGGGATAGTCACCGAGAGCTTCGCGCAAGCCTTCTATATAGCTGCTTCTCTGCTCATATTCGGCTTCACTCAGCACAGGAATAAGGCCGCCTGTACAGTTGACGGGCACAGCCATTGCGCTCACCTCTTCCAATTCACGCAAAAGCTTTGGAAAGAGCTTTGCCGAATGAAATGCCCACGCCGCATATTCTGGTCTGTGCTGGAATTTTGATTGACACCAAATAAGCCCCACATTTGTGCGCGACGCCTTATTCATAGGGGTGGGCGCGTCAAAAATTGCCATGCGGAGCTGAGGTTTATACTTGCACAGTCCGTAGGCTGCCGCAAGAGAAACAATGCCCCCGCCGACCAAAATAATGTCAAATTCTGTGCGTTCGCCTGTGTG
>CAYJHT010000347.1:0-3041 GCA_964369615.1 uncultured Desulfovibrionaceae bacterium | reverse complement strand
AACCCCCCTTCAAAAAAACCATCTGTTTAGCTAGACAATCGGCGCTCTCGAATGGGAGAATAAAAATGTTCCTTTGTACTTTTTACAAAAAACTCTGTTTTGACCCTTTCAGAAGAGTGACAAAATGCAAAAGCATTTATTTTTTTTAAAGGCTTGTGGGGGGGAAACCTTTTTTTGGGAAAAAAACTCCCCCCCACAAGCCTTTTCAAAAAAATCTTAATTCTACAACTGTAATACTAAAATCCGTCTTTTTTTTAGCTTTCTTGTGCATTGACAACGGATATCTGTTGACATATTATTCTTTGTTCGTAAGACATTTTAACATGTGGCAGAGCCCCCCTACTGCCATGCAATTTCTATAAGGTTTTTTATGTTGCAACAAAAAATAAGCCCCATACAATGCCGTGACACCGCATTAGCCTTTGCGTTTTTGTCCTTGCTCATTTGGTTTTTCACAGAGCATTCTGGGTGGATATATGCCACTATGGCTATTGTCCTTTTTGCTATGATTTGGCCTAAAGGAATGCAGTGGCCTGCACGTTTATGGTTTGGTTTTTCCCATGTGTTGGGTTCTTTCATGTCAAAGATTCTTTTGACGATTATCTATGGAGCCATTCTTTTACCCGTCGCTCTTTTTCGACGCCTTGTGAAAAAGGACGCCATGGGTATGCGTCAATATAGATCTGGAAACGCGTCTGCTTTCGTTGAAAGGGAGCATACTTTTACTAAGTCTGACTTAGACAATCCTTATTAAATTGAGGTACACATGAACTTTCTATCCGATCTTTGGGGTTTTATGAAGACCCGCAAAAAATTTTGGCTTTTACCACTTTTAGTCGCTTTACTTTTGATTGGTGCCGTGATTGTTTTTTCTAGTGGTTCTGCTGTTGCTCCTTTTATTTACACTCTTTTTTAGGTCAGCTCATGAAAGATACGCCTTTGTATATACTTGGTATTTCGGCTTACTACCACGACAGTGCCGCTGCTCTTTTGCGAGATGGCGTCATCATTGCTGCGGCGCACGAAGAGCGTTTTACGCGTAAAAAGCATGACGCGAGTTTTCCCTCCAAAGCGATCGACTATGTTTTAAGTGAGGCGGGGATTAGCTTGCAGCATGTGTCGGGCATTGCCTTTTATGACAAGCCTTTCTTAAAATTTGAAAGACTTTTAGAGACATATCATGCATTTGCTCCGCAAGGTTTGCGTAGTTTTCTACATTCTATTCCTGTATGGGTTAAAGAGAAACTCTTTATGCGCAAGATGCTTCAAGATGGATTTGCTCCATTTTTGGCAAAAGGAGCATCCTTGCCTCCAATTTCTTTTCCGGAACACCATCTATCCCATGCAGCATCCGCCTTTTACCCCTCTCCTTTTGAGGAGGCTGCTATTTTGACAGTGGACGGAGTTGGCGAATGGGTCACAACGTCTATTAGCAAGGGGACTGGGAAAAATATTTCCACTTTGCGGGAGATTCATTTCCCTCATTCTTTGGGCTTATTATATTCTGCGTTTACAGCGTATTGTGGTTTTAAGGTAAACAGTGGCGAATACAAGCTCATGGGCCTTGCACCTTATGGCGATCCACACTCTGAGCGTACGCATACATTTGAGAAGAGTATTCGAGAACATCTTATAGACATACGCGATGATGGTTCCTATGTACTTAACATGGATTATTTTTCCTATGCGACTGATTTACGCATGTATCACGAAGCTCGTTGGTTTGATCTTTTTGGGCTTGCCCCTCGTACAGCTGAGTCTGAGGAGCTAGAGCAGGAGTATATGGATTTGGCTCTTGCTGTACAGCGAGTGACAGAGGACATTGTGTTGCGTCTTGCGCGCACGGCGCGTAGTATAAGTGGCAGTGCAAACCTTTGTCTTGCAGGTGGCGTTGCATTGAACTGTGTTGCGAACGGGAAACTTTTGCAAGAGAAGATTTTTGACAAGGTATGGATTCAACCAGCATCTGGCGATGCTGGCGGTGCGTTAGGAGCTGCGCTTGCCCTATGGCACATTAGCCTTGAGCAGGAAAGATCCGTAGTCGTTGATCGCGATGCGATGTTTGGATCATATTTGGGTCCATCATTTGATTCTGGTCAGATTTTGCGCGCGTGCAAGAAGTTTCAAGCTAAGGCGCATCATTACACAAATTTTGATGATCTTTGTGTGACAGTTGCAGGTATGTTAGATGAAGGAAAAGTAGTTGGTTGGTTTCAGGGTCGCATGGAGTATGGGCCTCGCGCTCTTGGTGCGCGCTCTATATTGGGCGATCCTCGTAATCCCGATATGCAGAAAAGATTAAATCTTAAGATTAAATATAGAGAGGGTTTTCGTCCCTTTGCTCCATCAGTATTAGAGGAGCATACAAAGCACTGTTTTGCTATTGACGCGCAATCTCCGTACATGCTTCTTGTAGCACCGGTTTCAAGGGATCGTTGTCGCGAGCTTCCGGCGAATTACACATCTCTGCCTTTATGGGAGCGTCTTTACTGGCAACGTTCAGATGTACCTGCTATCACGCATGTGGATTTATCTGCGCGTATTCAATCTGTGAGTAAGGATACCCACCCTCGTTATTGGCAACTTATCCATACATTTTATGAGCAATTTGGTTGTCCTATGGTAGTAAACACAAGCTTTAACGTTCGGGGCGAGCCTATTGTATGTACGCCTGAGGACGCCTATCTTTGTTTTATGCGTACAGAAATGGATTACCTTGTCATGGGCGATGTGCTTTTGAAGAAGGAAGAGCAACCCATACTTCAAGACACTGAAGACTGGCGTTCTTTGTATGCCTTAGACTAACATGAGTGCGAGCAGCACGCTTTTTGCTAGGCGCTGTCGTCAAATTCGCCTTTTCTGTTATCTCTGCGTCAGGTTTCATTTGTTTTTCAGTTATGTATGTCGTTATACACGCCCGAAAAACAAATTCATCTTCCTTTATATAACATGAAAAATTGCTATTTGACGACAGCGCCTAGTATTACAGTTGTAGAGTTTAATTTGTGAGAGTGTTGGCAAATATATAGAACATCCTTAGA
>CAYJHT010000346.1:0-3059 GCA_964369615.1 uncultured Desulfovibrionaceae bacterium | reverse complement strand
CCCCCCTTCAAAAAAACCATCTGTTTAACTAGGTAGTTGGCGCTTTTTGATGGGGAAAAGGCGTGCATACATACATAAGAAAATAAATAGATGAAATCTGACGCAGAGATAACCGAAAAGACGCATTTGACAACAACGTCTAATATTACAGCTGTAAATATTAAGATAGCAGTAATACACTCTCAAAACTGTGAGTGAGCATCTAAACCTAAGTATCATTCGGCAGCTCTTTTCACATGCTAAACAGATGGGTTTTTTGAAAGGGGGATCTGCCCGAAGGGTGCCGAAGGCATGGCCCTTAGGCGAGGAACGAGCCTTAGGGATACAGAGCGCAGAGCTGTGAAGGGAAAACTTTTTTTCCTAAAAAAAGTTTTCCCCCCACAAGCTTTTTTCAAACAAACCTTAACTCTATAATTATAATACTAATAGATATCCCCTAAAATCCTGTCCAACATAATCGCCGCAGCAGCACGGACGGAAAGATGATTATAATCACTAAGAAAACACAAAGGTCGCAGAATATCGTCACACATCACAAGAGCCTCTAAAGCAAGTCCATGCCCCGTACCAAGCAAAAGAAGTGCAGGCTGCGTGTGGAGACGCTCTCGTGCATCCTCAAAATGAAGAGCCGCTTTGTCGTCATGGCCTGCCCACTGGGCAGAGCTTGCCCAAAGTTGCGGCTCTGTACCCGTGCGTATCCTCGTGTGCGCAATCGCCTCTTCAATATTATAGACAGGATGCACAAGACGAAGAGCCTCAGCTCTGTCACTGTGACGCGGATTCTCCTGAAGCCAATGCCGAAGAATACCATCAAGAACATCACGCTGGTCTTGCATAGGCATAACTACATAAAAATGCGACAAGCCATAGGTACGACAAGTACGCGCAATATCATGGATATCAAGATTTGTAAAGGATGATGTCCCCGCACGATGTCCCTCAAGAACAACAGGATGATGAACAAGAACAACAGAAAGATTGCGCCCCACACGCGTACGAGGCTCACCCTGCAAATACGCCGCATCTTCTGCTGTAAGAGGCGCTGTACTCAAAAGATCAGGACGACGGCGTAAAGTCGTATCAAGAGCAGCCTTGCGACGCCAACTGTCAATAGCCTTATGATTCCCGCCAGAAAGCACATCCGGAATAGCATGCCCCTCAAAACTCTCCGGTCGCGTATAATGCGGATATTCCAAAAGCCCCGTGGCAAAACTCTCCTCTGTACCAGAAGCCTGCTTCCCCATAAAACCGGGCACAAGTCGTGCGATCGCCTCCATAATGGCAAGGGCAGGCACCTCACCCCCATTAAGAACAACATCACCCATACTCACATATTCTATAGGGAGAATATGCTCAAGACGTGCGTCAAAACCTTCATAACGCCCACAAACAAGAGTGCAACTTTTGTCTTGAGCCAGCTCTTGTGCCATGCTCTGCGTAAAAGGTTTTCCAGCAGGCGACATGACAAGTATACGACCACTTGCAGGAATGCTCCTTAAAGTTCTCAGCAATGGCTCCAACATAAGCACCATGCCAGGCCCACCACCATAAGGACGATCATCCACAGCACGATGTACACCATGCCCGTGCTCGCGCGGATTATGCACACTTACACGCACAATATGACGCTCTTGCGCCCTCTGCATGAGCGCTGTTTGCAGCGGTGACGCAAAAAACTCCGGAAAAAGCGAAACTATATGAAAATGCATTTGGCTCCCTTTGTGTTTTTCAATGGGACACAAATGCGATCGCTTTAGTGCGTATGCGCCTCATCAGTATCGTGATTGTGCCCGTCGTGATTGTGCCCGTCGTGATTGTGCTCGTCGTGATTGTGCCCGTCGTGCTCGTGTCCGTCGTGCTCGTGTCCGTCATGACTGTGACTATGTTCATGCCCGTGAAAATCAAAGCCCATGGCTTCCAAAAAAGGATGCGCGACAAGAACAAAGCCTATACAAGCAACTATCAACGCAACGCCATATCGAGGAAAGCGCAAGGCACTATGCGTACTGTGCGACAAGCTGTGCAGTGGCTGTGCCAACAATCCCATAATGAGAATTGGCAAAGTATGCCCCAGCGCAAAGGCCGCATTAAATGCAAGAAGCAGGACAAAGCTTTGCTGCTGCGCAAGGAGCAGTATGGGCGACAAAAACATCAAGACGCAGGTACCGGAGAGCAAACCATACACAAAGCCCATCCCTATAAAGCCTGAAAAGTGTTGTGTCATATATCTCATGGCTGTGTCAAATACACTCTTCTTGTCACTCGCCTTTGCGTCGGCGCTCTGTTTATCACCGCATATGCCTACTGAGGGCGGTGCAGAATGCGAACACTGATGCGGACGCAGCAATCGCCAGCTCGTCATAAAAAAGAGCACACCAAAGGGCACAGTCCAATAATGCCCTAGGATATCAAGCTGATAGCTAAAAAGACAGAGTATAAGCCCCACAAGAAAAAGTGCGATTCCATGCCCTGCCATAAAGGGTGGAATAACTCGCTTTATACCCGCCTCCACGACCTGCGGCGTCGTGAAAAGTGAAAGAGCTGCAAAATGACACGGCGACAAAGCCACACTGCATACCCCCCACAAAAAGCATATGCCAATGGCATAGAAGGTATTGAGCTGGAGCCAGTATCCTATAGCATGAACAAATTCGTTAATCATCTGTGGTTTCCTTAGTTAAGTGTCATTTTCTCTTTATTTTGATAATAGGTTTCAAAAAGAATGTCAAGTCTCCGCCATGCAAAGACTTCCGGATTGTCACGCCATTTTGATTGTGTGAACTATTCTCAATCTAGGCGCTATAAAGTCTAAATTTTTTTCTTTTTCTGCGGGGGGAGGGAAACTTTTGCTAGGGGCTGTTTCTAAATAAATTCTTTTGCATTTTGTCACTCTTCTGAAGGGTCAAAACAGAGTTTTTGTAAAAAATACAAAGGTTCATTTTCACTCTTCCATTCGAGAGCGCCGATTGTCTAGCTAAACAGATGGTTTTTTTGAAGGGGGGGGTGGGGGGAAAGCTTTTTTTTCCTAAAAAAAGTTTCCCCCCAAGAAAAAAATAAAA
>CAYJHT010000345.1:0-3062 GCA_964369615.1 uncultured Desulfovibrionaceae bacterium | reverse complement strand
GAGTGAAAATGATCCTTTGTATTTTTTACAAAAAACTCTGTTTTGACCCTTCAGAAGAGTGACAAAATGCAAAAACATTTGTAATAGAAGATTTGAAAAGGCGTCTTGTAAATCGTTTTTTTAAAGCACCATTTCATTTAAGTCTGTGAAGTGGAAAAACACGCCAAGACCTATGTGTCTGCACTCTATACCCTCTCAAATAAAAATCCATCACTCATTATATTTTCATTTAAAATCAAGATAGATAGAGAAAATATCTAGAAATCGGAAAATTATTCTTGACATTATTCAAGTAGTGTTGAAATATTGAAATATAAAATGCATCAAGCCCGTAGAGTGTTTTCTGCTCTGACCAAGGATGACATAGCCGCGTGGCTTGATAAAAAACACTAGCCGCTGTCGTCAAATAGCGAATTTTCGTGTTATATCAAGGAAGATGCATTTGTTTTTCGAGCGTGTATATAAGACATACATCACCGAAAAACAAATGAAATCTGACGCAGAAATAACCGAAAAGGCGCATTTGACAACAGCGTCTAGAAAAAAGGATACAAAGGGTATTATCATGGAAAAAGTACAACAATCCGGCATCAGTTTTTTTGAACGCTATCTCACTGTATGGGTGGCCTTATGTATGGTTATTGGCATTGCTATCAGCAAATTTGCCCCCGGCATTCCCGAATTTTTAAATACATGGGAATATGCCAATGTTTCCATACCTATTGCCATACTTATCTGGGTCATGATTTACCCTATGATGCTCAAAGTAGATTTTCAAAGTATTAAGAATGTAGGCAAAAACCCCAAAGGGCTTTTCGTAACGTGGGTGACCAACTGGCTTATTAAGCCCTTTACTATGTTCGGTATCGCGTGGCTGTTCTTCCATGTGCTTTTTAGTGCATTTATTTCTCCTGAATTGGCGCGTGACTATTTGGCAGGCGCTGTGCTCCTAGGTGCAGCCCCTTGCACAGCCATGGTTTTTGTGTGGAGTCATTTAACGAAGGGAGATGCGGCATATACTGTAGTACAAGTTGCCACTAATGACCTCATTATTCTTGTGGCGTTTACACCCATAGTGGCCTTTTTATTAGGTATAGGTGGCGTTACTGTTCCTTGGAATACGCTTATTCTCTCTGTGGTGCTCTTTGTGGTTATTCCATTGTTTGGGGGGATGCTGACTCGACATCTGGTAGTCAAAAACAAAGGGCTTGAGTATTTTGAAAAATCCTTTGTTCCAAAGTTTGGAAATAGTACCATCATGGGATTGTTATTAACCCTCGTACTTATCTTCTCCTTTCAAGGAAAAGTTATCTTGGAAAATCCTTTGCATATCGTACTCATAGCCATTCCACTTATAATCCAAACGGTGCTCATTTTCTTTATTGCCTATCGTGCCAGCAAAATGCTCAACTTGCCTCATTCCATCGCGGCGCCTGCCGGGATGATTGGTGCATCAAACTTCTTTGAGCTTGCTGTAGCTGTAGCAATAGCTCTTTTTGGTGTGTCAAGCCCTGTGGCATTAGCTACTATTGTAGGCGTGCTCGTCGAAGTACCTGTCATGTTAGCTTTAGTAAAATATGCCAACAACACACGAAATCAATTTGTGAATGTCTAATGTTTTGTTTTTTCTGAAAGGCTTGTGGGGGGAAACTTTTTTTGGGAAAAAAAGTTTCCCCCCACAGCTCTGCTCTCTGTAGCCGTAAGGCCCGTTCCTCGCCTTACGGCTATGCCTTCGGCACCCTTCGGGCAGGTTCCCCCTTCAAAAAAAACATCTGTTTAACGAGATAGTTGGCGCTTTTTAATGAGGAATTTGCAAGATGTTTTGTGATGAAGGCCTTAAAAAACCAGCTTATATTTACGTGTGTTTTTAGATTTTACCAAGTTTTTAAAAAATAAAAGAGTTATTTAATAAGTCTTTATGATGACAGTTCAATCATACGCTGCGCTGCAAAGGCTGCGCCCCATAATCCGGGGTTTGCATGCGTCACAAGCGCTAAGGGAACATTTTTGATAAGAGGGAGCATATTGCATGGAACAGTCAAAAACTCTTCAGAAAAATCAGGCGCATTCACGATAGCCGGATTGTGCGTCAGCACACTACCGCTCAGATACAAGCCGCCTGTACACATATTTTGCAAGGCAATATGCCGACAAAAACGTCCTAAAAAACGTGCGTACATGCTGAGAACTGCATTGTTCTCTGGTCTTTCTTGAAAGGATTGCGCCGCACTCTTAGGGCTAACTTTCTTCCCATAGACATACTCATGTATGAGCGAAAGACCGCGCCCTGAAAGAACATCTTCAGCACTTATACGCTCTTTATGCAAGGTGTAACGTGCAAAATCTACAAAACTTTTTTCTTCAAGCGTAAAACTAAAATCGACATGACCGCCTTCAGAGTTCAGCACGAACCAATCCTTATGGGAAAGCTTTTTCGTGGGTCGTTTGTGCTGATTGGCATTTCCCGTATAGACAAGTGTCCCTATACCAAGGCCTGTACCTGCCCCTACAACGCACTTTGTCCCCAAGGAGAAAATGGAACGGGCTGTCTTTATCTCGTGAATATACTCAGACGGCAATGCACGCATTGCCCATGCTTGTAGGGTAAAGTCATTGACAAGCATGGGCTGCTTACTTCCCCATGCGCGAAAATCAAGCTTCAAATCACCATTTGTCAATGTCCCACTTAAGCCATCCTCATCTATAAGACCAGCAAGTCCCCAGAGAATATTATCCGCTTTATAGGGATGTAGTCCTGTGTAGGCAGCTACAACAAGTGCATCTTCCGTACACTTAAGGCAGTGGGTCGCTTGTGTATAACTGCCATGTTCGTGCAATATTCCATCATGCAAAGAAAAATGCGCAAAACGCGCATGCGTACCACCTATATCGGCAACCAGAATATGATGCATGAAGTCCCTTCGTGTTGTTGTGCTTTTTCAAAAAAACCACCTATTTAACTAAGTAGTTGGCGCTTGTTAACGGAAACTTTCAAGGTATTTTTTTATGAATATCTTAAGGAAACACCTTCCATTTAAGCTTACTTTTAGCAATGACAAGGC
>CAYJHT010000344.1:0-3066 GCA_964369615.1 uncultured Desulfovibrionaceae bacterium | reverse complement strand
AAATGGTTTGACTTATCATTTAAGTCGCTCCCCAAAATCCCGAAGAAAAGCGCGTCATGCGGAAAATTACAACGTGACTATTGATGCTCGCAGTGCTGGACAAAGTGGCGTGCGGAGAATGTAGGCTAACATGGGAATATTTCTTTCACTCTTAATCTGGCTTTTTATCGGTGCCGTCATCGAGTTCCTGTCATACATCTTCACAGGGATTATGCGCCGCTCTTACAGTCAAGTGACAATAGGCATCGTCACAATCATATTCACCATGCTAAAAATGGCGGCACTTATCTTTATGTGCATCAAATGGGTGGACGTTGCGCCGTACTCAATACCCATACATATAATTGTTGTGGTTGAAATCGTGTGGAACCTACTCCGTTCTCTGTTTGTGTCGCACCACCATCACCCACTTGACACGCTGGCACAATACACGGCGGCAAGGACTGTCGGCTCTTTCGTGTTTGCTATTTTGTATGTGCTGCAGGTGATTTAGGGAGCTTGACACCCTCCCCACAAATAGTGTACGCGCAAAAAAGGTGCTGAACACACCAACAAGGCGTATGCACACCGCGTAAGCGTGGCACACATTTCATATCTCTCAAAATCTCCCCGCCATACTGGGTGCGGTTGCTATGTCCAAGCCGAAAGGCCAAAAACAATCGGCAGCGCCTTGTTCTGTGTTCAACACCCAGTGTGGAAACTTTTAAATTTGGGAGGGTGGAGATGAAAAATTGTATATGCTTGTTGATAATTGTAATATTTCTAGCTTTTCCTTATAAATCAAATGCTAATACAAAAAATCTACCTAACTACTGGGCTGGATTCCATTTTGGAATTTATAATTATAATATGTTCTCAAGAGATTGCCAGAGATTAGGATTATTTCATTTTGAGCCGGACAATGAATTTACTGGAGACAAGAAAACCAGTAAATTATATATTGAAATTCAAAACGAAGCAAAAAAAATTTTTGAAAAATACATTGTTCGAGATATGAAATTTCATAATGTTGCAGAAAAATTTTTTGACGCACAAATGCAATATGTACACTACACAAAAGGAGTGCCTGCAAGTATCGCAAGAAGAAATGAAGGACAGGCTATTTTAGAAGCAAATTTGAAAGCAGAGTACGGTGAAAATGCTGGAATGGTGTGGTGTAATATATCTATAAAGAGACACACATTCCCTATACTGTATCAAATACAAGTTTCATACAGTATAGACGGAACTTTGCAGGCAAGCAACATATACAGTAGAGACATTGAATATAGTACTGTAGAAAACTTGAAAAGAGAAATATTGAGAAAGGTTGAGGCAGTATTAAGAGAGTGTGGAAAATACATTTGGGGTAAAGATGTAAGGTAATTTTTAACTTGTCATCAATGTATTTTGTGTTTCTGTCACCATACGAACTTCAAAGTATCACAAAGTCGATGAGCATATCAAGAGTAAAATAGCCCCTTGACAACCATGAAACGAATGCACTAAGCTTCTAGCATGAGCTCGCAGAAAATTATTAAATTTTTTAGGTTTACATTTCAAGGTATTGCCATAGCCTCCCTTGGAACGATGGGCGTTACACCGTCATGGGGGAGCCTTATTCTTGGCTTGATTACTTTTTTAGCTTCGTTTGCCCTGTTGGCATACGAGCAAGGAGATGAATAACATGGAAGCACCTATGATTGCAAATATTGTGATTCTGGCGATAATCGGCATTGGAGCAATTTTGTTTGCAAGGAAAAATTCACAAAAATAAACCTTGACAGCCATGCCGATGTGTGCTTACTCTCCGCCTAGATGACTGCTGAAAACAGTCTTACGGCGGACACGCCACCCGTTAGCATGGCTTTTTTTGCGCCTAATTATTCACTGCAATATTTTTCATGTTGTCGGGTGTGTACGAATATAATACCGCAAGGGAATAAGTACGCAACACCGTAAGTTGTTTTCAGCACCCGACAGCACTTTATGAGCTGTATTTATGAACCTGAAAAGTTCTTACGGAGGACACCATGTCACAAGCATCACTCGTGCAGTTCGCACAATCCCCCCAAGTTTCCATCATCCAAGGTCAGCCTATGACCACATCATTAAACGTGGCTGAAGTATTCGGCAAGCGTCATAATAATGTTTTGCGTGATATTGAGAACATATTGACGCAAGTGTCTGAAATCTTCGGAAAGCTCAATTTTGAGCTGACCGAATATGTGACAAAAAACAATCTTGGCTTTGATGTTAAAGACCCCATGTACAACCTCACCTTCGACGGCTTCGTGCTGCTCGTCATGGGCTACACGGGCAAGAAGGCCATGCAGTTCAAGATTGCGTATATTGAGGAGTTCAATCGTATGAGGGGCTTGCTGGATGTCGACGGCACAAATGTAGTCGACCTAACGCCCACAACTCGCGAAGACCGCAAGCAGCTTTCCTCACTTGTTCAAGTCTGGATGAAAAAATCACGCACGCGCAGTATTGATTGTTGGGTTCAGGTCAATTCACATCTTGGCATAAAGACTATCAAGGAATTGCCTGTTGAGTGGATACCAAGAGCCGTGGCCTTTGTTCAAGAGCGCATTGACATGCACCATGTTGAGCAAAATGAGCGTCAAAAGGCTTTGCCTTCCACACATGAGACTAAATCCGCACTTCCTGCAATGCCAGAAGGCACACAGGAAAAGCCCTGCCCACTCGCCGTTCCCGTCTTTACGGACGAAGAGCTTAAGTGCGGCGGTCATATGCTGCGACTTTTTGAAAAGCACTTTAAGAACCTTGATGCCGTCATTAGAGAGAGTGAAAACTTGTACCAGCATTTTCGTATTTTTGGCAACATGGGTGGGCGAAAGCTTGTCCTGTCGGACGAAGTGCAACTGCTCTTTGAAAACGGCAATGGCTCCATGGAGATGGTGAAGGCCGCCATGTATATGTCCATGCAGGGCTTGAAAAACGCACTGCGCGTGAAGGCAAGCGTGAAGTTTTCTTAGCCATGATTGAGGCGCAGGGTGTGTAAATAGACGTAAGCGTCCAAAGCGCTACACCTTCCAATCAAGACGTTTTTTTGCTATGATG
>CAYJHT010000343.1:0-3072 GCA_964369615.1 uncultured Desulfovibrionaceae bacterium | reverse complement strand
GCTTTTTTTTTCCCAAAAAAAAGTTTCCCCCCAAGAAAAAATAAAAAAACTTAAAAAAAAATAAAAAAACAAAAAAACAAAAAAACCGTTATGTGTTGATGAATTGCGAGCGGAATTTGACATTGACGGGCAGCTCTTCGTCTGGTGGCAGATTATGCCTGCTTGCGGCAGTTCGTGCGAGGACGTCGCACCGTTCGTTTTCTGTGTGTCCTGCGTGTCCGCGCACCCAATGGAAAGTTATTTTGTGAGAGAAGAGGAAGGGCCAGATGGCGAGCCAGAGGTCTTTATTTTTGACGGGTTCGTTGCCCTTTCGCATCCAATTTTTTTTCTGCCAGCCGTAGATCCAGCGTTTTTCTATGGCATTGCAGACGTATTGAGAGTCTGAGTATATTTCGACTTTGCAGGGTTCTTTGAGGACGGCGAGACCTTCGAGGACGGCGCGCATTTCCATGCGATTATTGGTTGTGTTTGCAAAGGCGCCGGAGAGTTCGCGTTCGTAGCCTGTGCTTACGAGTCGCAGGATTGCTGCCCAGCCGCCGGGGCCGGGATTGCCGAGGCAGGAGCCGTCAGTAAAGAGGTGTACTTGTTGCATTGTGTTTCCTTAAAAATTATCCCAGAGGGATTGGAGCGCGGTATCGAGGCAGTCGATGAGTTTTGTGTTGGCGATGGGTGTTGTTGTGATTGTGCCGCTGACAGTAGTTTCAGTGTTGTCAGCATTATCAGGGGTGGTATTTGTGTTGGTTGCGAGTGCATTTTGTTTTATGCACAGTGCGAGTGTTTCTTCCGTTATTATGCGTGTGTCTTCACCGAGTGCTTTTTTTGCAAGCGGTGGCAGGACGATGAGGGCGTCATGGTGTGCGATGCCTGCGCCGACGAAGAGTGTGCTGCTTGGAAAATCTGGTAAGTTTAGGGGGCCTGCGCTGACCATGACAAAGACATCTATGCCCCATGTTTCTTTGAAGGCTTCGCGCCATTCATAGACGCGTTTTTCTTCGGCTTTACTGAGAATTTTGTCTTTATCACTGACGGAATAGGAGCCATCTGGCGGGGCGAGTTCTGTCATGCGTCTGTCAAAGTGCCACCAGTATGCGCTTGCTGTCATGGTGAATATGCCCATGAGCAGGAGCAGGCGAAGTGCGGGATAGTCGCAGGAGGAGGAGATCATAGGACCACGATTTTTTCGTCGAAAGAGCATAAAACACCTCCTTTTGAGGATATGAGCGATGTGTAAAGAAAGGCACAGTGGCGATGCTGTGTGCGTCTGTGAAAAAAATATAACGCAAAAGTTCAAGGTCTGTCACGAGAAAATATTTTTTTTGGGGGAAAAAGATGAAAAAGGGCTGTTGTGTGAGTTTTTTTACAAAGCATTTCTGACTATTAGAAGGAGTGGGCTTCTTTTGTGTTTTAAAATTGCGCAGGCTTGGGCATTGCCCTTGGCGTAAAAATATTGTATGATGCCTAAATCTTTTCAATGGAAGGAAAATTATGCTTACGCTCTGTCTTGCAGTGGCTTTTGCCCTGTGCATATCTGCTATATGTTCGCTTACTGAGACCATGCTGTATTCTGTTACGTGGGCACATATAGAAAAATTACGCAAAGAAGGGAAGGTGTCAGGCACCCTCCTTTTTCAAATGAGAAACCACGTAGAGCGTCCCATAGCGGCCGTTCTTACGTTGAATACAGTTGCAAATACAGCGGGTTCCGCTGTCGCTGGTGCGGCCTTTTCGGCTGTTTTTGATTCTGTCTATATGGGTGTTTTTGCCGCGGTTTTTACATGTCTTATACTTATTTTCGGCGAAATCATCCCGAAAACTATCGGCGTTCTCTATGCAAACCCTGTGTCAACCTATCTTGCAAGACCCCTTGCATTTATTACAAAACTCTTGTCGCCGGTCATATGGTTTTCAGGTTTTTTGACAAGACTTATTTCGCCCGCAAGTGGCGCGCCGCAAATGTCTGAAGATGATATCCGTGCGGTGACAAGTATGTCGAGAAAGGCCGGAAGTATTGCGCCTTTTGAGGAAGCAACTATAAGAAATGTCCTCTCACTCGATCAAAAAAGAGTGTGGGATATTATGACGCCGCGCACGGTTGTTTTTTCCCTGTGCGCTGAGCTTGACTTGCAAGAAGCCTATAAGGTACCAGATGTCTGGCATTTTAGCCGTATACCTGTATATGCAGAAAATAATGAAGATATTGTAGGCGTTGTTGAGCGCAGAACTATCGGCAAATTTATGGCCGATGGCAAGAGCGACATACTCAAAAATGTCATGAAGCCTGCACAATTTGTTCAAGAGTCGCAAACACTTGACAAATTATTACAGGCTTTTCTCAATTCGCGAACCCACCTCTTTGTCGTACTTGATGAATACGGCGGTCTTGCAGGTGTTGTGTCGCTGGAGGATGTACTGGAGGAAATACTCGGTCGTGAGATTATTGACGAAAGCGACCATGTGGCAGATTTACGCGCCATGGCTATGTCAAAGCAAAAGGCCACAGGACGTGAAAAAAAGAAGCAATGAGGCGCAAAAACCTCATTTTTGCAATAAATCCCACACATTGTGAACCCAAATTAGGGAGATAGAATATCATGGCAAAGAAGAAGTCCTCGTCCCTCTATGTAGTCGCACTGCTCCTCTTCCTCAGCGGAGCAGGATTCCTTGTCTATTCAGGGCTTACAGAAAATAGCATTTATTTCTTGCATATATCGGAAGCGCTCGCCGTTGAAAATGACAAGCTCAAAGCGGCGCGTCTTTTTGGTGTCGTCCATGACAAGGATATTGTCTTTGCCGACGGCAAGCCCGGTGTCTCATTCCACCTTGTTGACCTTGAAAACACGTCAAAAAGTCTTCTTATACAGTATCAAGGCGCTGTTCCGGATACCTTTAAGGCCGGAGCTGAAGTCATCGTTGAGGGCGGCCTGTCGCCGGACGGCTCCTTCAATGCAAAAACACTTATGACAAAGTGTCCTTCAAAATACGAAAAGGAAAATCGCTCTTAAAAATGCGTCGTTCTTATTTTGGAAAGGCATTTGGGGGGAAACTTTTTTTTGGGAAAAAAAAAGTTTCCCC
>CAYJHT010000342.1:0-3084 GCA_964369615.1 uncultured Desulfovibrionaceae bacterium | reverse complement strand
AAATACGCGAGGGGAAAGTTATGAGTCTTTTTTATGAGAGTGGCGCTGTTATGGATGCGGTGGAGATGGTGTTACACGGTGAGCGCTTGCACCGCAAGGGTGCAGAAGCTTTGTATTATGAGGCCAACATATTTACGCTTGCGCAGACGGCGCATAGGGTGCGTATGCGCATGCACCCTGAGTCTGTGGTGACCTATGTGGGCGATAGGAATATTAATTATTCCAATGTGTGCGTGTGTGCCTGTCGTTTCTGTGCCTTTTTTCGTCCGCCGGACAGTGAGGATGCTTATGTGCTTGATCGCGAGGTTATGGCGCAGAAAATAGAAGAAACTCTGCGCCTTGGGGGCACGCAAGTGCTTTTACAAGGTGGTCATCACCCTGATTTGCCTTTTTCGTGGTATGAGGAACTGCTTGGGTGGATGCGTGAGACGTGGCCTTCCTTGCATATCCATGCTTTTTCGCCGCCGGAAATTGCGTATTGGGCGGAATTATATGGGATGGAGAGTGCGCAGATTTTGGCGCGCTTAAAGCAAAGTGGTTTAGATTCCTTGCCCGGAGGTGGTGCGGAAATTTTACATGATGATGTGCGCAAAAGTGTGTCACCGAATAAGTGTTCTGCGGGACGCTGGCTTTCTATTATGGAAGAGGCGCACGATGTGGGGCTTTTAAGTACGGCGACTATGATGTTTGGACATGAAGAGAGCGTCTCGCATCGCTTGGATCATCTTTTTGCAGTGCGAGACGCACAAGACAGAAGCCGTGAGAAGCATGGAGAAGAGAGCGGTTTTACAGCCTTTATTCCTTGGACATTCCAGCCACACAATACGCGTATTTCCTGTCCTTCGCAGCCGGCGCCGGCGTATTTGCGTTTGCTCGCTGTGTCGCGTCTTGTACTTGACAATATTCCCAATATACAGGCGTCGTGGGTGACTATGGGGCCGCAAGTAGCGCAGCTTGCTTTGTCCTATGGTGCCAATGATTTCGGCTCGTTGATGATTGAAGAAAATGTTGTGGCGGCAGCAGGGACGAGTTATCATTTGAAGAGAGAGGACATTCACGCAGTTATTGAAGCGGCGGGTTTTACGCCCAAGCAGCGCAGTATGAACTATGAAATTATTGGAGATGTAAGAGCGTGACAGTGCTTAATCCACGCATGGGGCGCATTGGCTATTTAAATGTGTTGCCCATCTATTATCCCTTAGAATCTGGTCGTATTGCTCATGAATTTGAACTTGTAAGCGCACCGCCTGCCATGCTCAATGAGATGATGTCTCGGGGGGAATTGCATATTTCGTCGGCCTCGTGCTTTGAGTATGCGAAGCATCCGGAAAAGTATTTGCTGGTACCGGATCTTTCCATAGGGTCACGTGGCCCTGTTATGAGTGTACTTTTGTTGTCCTCTTGTCCTGTGGAAGAGCTGGGCGGCGACGACATTCTTATTACAGGTGAGACGGCGACGTCTGTAGCCTTGTTGCGTCTGATATTGGAAGAGCATTATGGCATAAACACCACATTTGTGACGGGTAATGTGAGCGCACATCTGGCAAAGGGACAGGCGCCGCGGGCATTCTTGGCGATTGGCGATGAAGCTTTGCGCCTGCGCCATCATGAAGCCTATCCTTATTGTCTTGACCTTGCTGATATATGGCGCACTTGGACAGGTCTACCATTTATCTTTGGTATCTGGGTTGTAAGCCGTGCGGCGGCGAAGGTGTTCACCCAAGACCCTGTAGCACTGTTGCACAAGGCGCGGGCGTGGAGCTTTGAGAATCTTGATATTATTCTTGATCTTACTGCGCACGGCTGCCCCCTTTCACGAGAGGAGCTTGAACGCTACTATCGCGAGGGCTTGCTCTATACTTTGCAGGAAGAAGAACAAAAAGGGCTCTTGCTTTTTTATGAAAAGCTTGCACAATCGGGTGTTATTAAGGCAGTGCCGGAACTGTGTTTTTATGATTGGTGCAAGGAATAAGGGGGAGTTATGCCAAAAGTTAGCGTGGTGACCTTTGTCTACAATGGGGAAAAATTTCTTGCAGAAAGCATTGACTCCATTCTCAAACAAAGCTTTGACGATTTTGAATACCTTATCATTGATGACGGTTCTACAGATAAAACACCGGAGATTATAGAGGCCTGTTCCGATTCACGCGTGCGTTGCATACGTCTTCCCGAAAATAAAGGGCGGCCTTTTGCGCGTAATACGGCTCTTGACGCGCTTGCCGCTGCCAATGATAGCGAATACACCGCATGGATAGATGCCGATGATATTGCTGTGCCTGATCGTTTAAAAAAACAAGTGGACTTCTTGGATGCGCATAAAGACGTAGCTGTACTTGGTGGACACGCGCAGTGTTTTCATGAGAGCGAGCATCGCATAAGTGTCCCCACTGCCTATGATGCTATCAAAGCGCAAAGTATTTGCCAATGTCCCATTCTTGCAAGCACAGCATGCGTGCGCCGTCTGGACGTAGAGCATTATGCCTTGCGCTATCATGAGGAATTACTGCGCGCACAAGATTATGCCTATTATGTGGATATGTTGCTTGGAACGCCCTTGACTGTGGCAAACTTGCCGGACGTTTTAATACATTATAGATATGCACATCGTCTTACAACGGCTTTTTATCATGTAAAAGCGGCAACATATGTCTTGCGCCACCTTGGCTTTGCAGAGCATATTTATACAGATCCGCGCGCATGCTATATGCACACCGTCCTTTCTCGCACCTCCTTTGATGGGGCTGAGGTATTAACAGAAGGCATGGACAAAGTGACGCTGCTCGAACTTATGAACTGGGCAAATGGAGTCTACGAGGCTGTTTTACATCGAAATGACATTTCCATGAAGCACTTTTGTCGTATTGTGCAATATAAAGTAGAAGCACTTCTACTAGAATCAAAGGACGTACTTTCCGCATTTCGCGCCTACACCCGTTTACCGGTGGCAAAAGGACATGATTTACCTCGTCTTTTGAAGGCTCTTGCCGCTCGTGGATGTCTGGCGTAAAACGCGATCATTAGTAGTTTTTTTATTTTTATTTTTTTCTTTTTTCTGAAAGGCTTGTGGGGGGAAACTTTTTTTGG
>CAYJHT010000341.1:0-3107 GCA_964369615.1 uncultured Desulfovibrionaceae bacterium | reverse complement strand
ATGTTTAGCGAATGTCAAGGCCATGGAAGACTCCGGGGCAAATTAGAATGACGTGACTCCCCTACTCACCTCCCCACAATCACCTTGACCACGTCTCCTTCATGCTGTAAATTTTCTTTACAAGTACTGCTCAAAGAAACAGACAAAGGAAAGGAATTATGGAATCAGCCATCCATGAAATGGAACACGCACTCACGCAATCATACGCAAGATCCCGTCAATATGCGATAAATCCAGAACTACACAAAGCGCCGCAACACTCTCGACTCAGCACCCATGCCTTGGCACGACATATTGAAGAACAAGACGCCTTTGTCAACATTGCAGCACAAAAAATACACCATATCTATGACATGCTTCGCAATACAGGCATCTGCTTTGCCTTAGCCGATAAATTGGGATACATCTTACACGTTGTAGGCGATGCGGATATATTAGAACACTTTAAAAAAAGAAATTGCATGCCGGGCTATCGCTGGTCAGAACAGGATATCGGCACTTGCGCCATAGGACTCACACTCATTGAGCAACGCCCACTCTTTGTCAAAGCAGATGAACTCTATGTACGACATGAAAAGGATATTTCAAATGCGGCAACACCCATCTTCAACGCTGTCAACGAGCTTGTAGGGGTCATTTGTCTGAGCGGAAAACCCTCTGTTATTACGCAGCTTTCACTAGGTCTTATCTCTCAAGCCGCCGACGCTATTAAATTACACCTCACAGAAGAACACTATAAAAAACAGCTCATGATCAAGGACGCCTTCCTCCAAACCCTCTTAGAAGATGGCTCAAAGGGCATAGTTGCCCTTGACACCGTGGGCAATATCAGCTTTGCCAACACTCGCGCATGCACGCTTCTTGCCCTACCCGAAAAGCCAGAGGGCATACCTTTTTTGAATGTTGTTGATGTAGGCAGTGCGTCATTTTTAGCGCATACACACTCCAAAAAAAGGGGCGTTGAAGAAATACGCACAAAAAAAGGACTCGTCTTTCTTTCCTACAATCATATCGCTCTTAAAAATGCTGAAAAGGTAGGGACGATTTTAAGTGTGAGTGAGAAGCAGGATGCTTCAAAACAAGCGACTTTAAGCGGGGCTGCACAATTTACTTTTGACGATGTTCTTGGGGAGAGCGAGGCCATAAAAACGGCAAAACACGTGGCACACATTGCAGCACGCAACGAAGCGCCCGTGCTCATCTTGGGAGAAACGGGCACAGGCAAGGAACTTTTTGCGCAAGCAATTCATAATGGCGGCGCGCGCCAAGGACATCCCTTTGTCGCCATAAATTGCGGCGCTATTCCACGAGAGCTTTTGGAAAGTGAACTTTTTGGCTATGAAGAAGGGGCTTTTACAGGTGCGCAAAAGGGCGGACGCGTGGGCAAGCTTGAGGCAGCAAGCACTGGAACACTCTTTCTTGATGAAATCGGCGACATGCCCTTTGATATGCAGGTCAAGCTTTTGCGCGTCATCCAATCCGGCGAGCTGTGCCGTGTGGGAAGCGCGACGCCTATCAAAATTGATATTCGCATCATCTCCGCAACCCATCGAGACTTAGAAAAAGAAATGCGTGAAAATGGCTTTCGACCAGACTTATTTTACAGAATATCCACACTGACACTGCGTCTGCCACCGCTGCGAGAGCGCAAAGAAGATATCCCCCTACTCACACACGCCTTCATAAAAAGACACAAAGATATTTCCTACGAACACATAACACCCCAAGTACACACAAGTCTACAAGAATACGACTGGCCCGGCAATATCAGGCAATTAGAAAATGCTATCGACCGCGCCATATATCTCGCACAAGGCAAAAAAATCACACTCGCGCACATAGATGCCTTACGCAAGCCCCCCGAAAGCCTCACACACCCCTGCCCTCAACGCAGCGTTAAAGAGGCCGAAGCAGATATAATCAAGAACGTATTAGCACAAAACAAAGGCAATATAAGCAAGTCTGCAAAGCAGTTAGGCATAAGTCGCCCCACATTATACAAAAAAATGAAGGCACTCGTGACTTGTAAAGTCTAAAATGTTTTTTTGAAAGGGGTTTGGGGAAAACTTTTTTTTCCCAAAAAAAGTTTCCCCCCACAAGCTTTTCAAAAACCCACTACTCTTCGGGAGAGCGCGAATATTTGCATGTTTTCTGTGGACATCTAATTTGTACAGCACCGCCGCGCATGACTTTTCGGACGAGTATGGGCCAGCCACATTCGGGGCATTTTTCGTTGAGTGGATAGTCCCAGAGTGCGTAGTCGCACTTGGGGAATGTGTCGCAGGAATAGAATATTTTCCCTCGTTTGGAGCTTTTTTCTACGAGCCTGCCTTCGTCGCAGGCAGGGCAAGGAACACCTGTGGAGAAGGGCGCGGCGTATTTGCATTTTGGATAGCCGGTGCAGGCGATAAAGCGACTGCCTGTGCGAGATTTGCGGATGATAAGGTCGCTTGCGCACTCAGGACATTGTCCGACGACTTCGTGCTCGATTTTTTCTCTTTCTACCGGAATGATGGTGCCTTTTTCGTCGCGAATAAAGTTTGTTGTATGGCGACATTCTGGATAGCCGGAGCACGCGAGGAAGGTGCCTGCTTTGCCAAATTTTACGAGCATCTCCTTATCACATTCTGGGCATTTGACATCGGTAGCAAGGCCTGTTTTGACGCTTTGCATATGCTGTGCGGCAGCTTCGAGTGTGGGAACAAAGTCATTATGGAAGGTGCGCATAAGGTCAACCCAATCGTTTTCTCCTTCGGCGACTTTGTCAAGGTTTGCTTCCATCTGTGCGGTGAAGCCGACATCCATGAGCGTTGCGAAATGTTGTCGTAATTGGTCGCAGACTGTGAAACCAAGATCTGTTGGGGAGAAGTGTTTTTCTTCAAGGTTTACATAGTCGCGATCTTGGAGCGTGGAGATGATGCTGGCATATGTGGAGGGTCGCCCAATGCCGCGTTCTTCGAGTTCGCGCACGAGTGAAGCTTCGGTGTATCGTGCAGGTGGTTGAGTAAACTTTTGCTCTTTATGTAATTTTTCAAGCTGTAAGACTTGCCCCTCTTTAAGCGGTGGCAAGTCGGCAGTGCTTTCGTCGGCGCTTCGCGGGTATACGG
>CAYJHT010000340.1:0-3128 GCA_964369615.1 uncultured Desulfovibrionaceae bacterium | reverse complement strand
AATTCCTCAATGACGGCGAATCGCGGACAGAGTACTTCACAGTCAACGTGTCCGATGGCAATGGCGGCGTGACGCCACAAGTGGTCACTATCACCGTGACTGGTAGCAATGACGCCCCTGTGGTCACTGCCGCAGACTCCAATGTCTACAGCGCCACAGAAGACGCTGTTGCCATAAGCGGAAGCATTGTTGTCACAGATGTGGACAGCGACAGCGTCACATACAGTGTGCAAGGCGACGCAGTGGGCGAGTACGGTACCTTCTCTGTGGACGCAGACGGCAACTATACATACACCATTGACAATGCCGCCGCCCAATTCCTTGATGCGGGCGAGTCGCGGCCGGAGACCTTCACCATTCTTGTGTCCGACGGCGACGGCGGTGTAACGCCGCACGACGTTACCGTCATCGTGACGGGTACGAATGACGCGCCTGTGGTGACTGCCAGTGCTTCAGACCTCAGCGCCAATGTGTCAGAAGACGCCACAGCCGCTGTGACGGGAACTCTCGTGGCAACGGATGCCGAAGGGCATGACCTCACATTCACTCTTGGTAGTGAAGGAAAGGGTGACTATGGCACGTTTACAGTGGATGCAGACGGAAACTATGCATACACTGTTGACAATGCCGCCGCCCAATTCCTCAATGAGGGCGAATCGAAGACAGAGTCCTTCACAGTCAATGTGTCTGATGGCAAGGGCGGTGTGACGCCGCAAGTGGTCACCGTGACAGTCACAGGCAGCAACGACGCCCCTGTGGTGAATACGGCTCAGTCCGACGTGACGCAGAGCACGACGCAAAACGCCGCTGCGGCTATAACAGGCGCCATAGTTGCCACAGATGTGGACAGCGACAGCCTTACCTTTGCTGTTGACGGCAACGGGAAGGGCGATTACGGCACGCTCACCGTGGATGCAGACGGGAACTATGCATACACCGTTGACAACGACGCCGCCAAAGCCCTCAAGGCTGACGAGTCCAAGCAGGACACCTTCACCATCAACGTGTCTGACGGTCAAGGCGGCGTGACACCACAAGAAGTCACTGTCACTGTGACGGGCACAAATGACGCACCGGAAGTGCGTGTTGCCCATGACGGCGGCACGAGTCTGACGGAAGATGTGGGCGTGCAAACGCTGACAGGTGTCATCCATGTGGAAGACCACGACGATGGTCTCCATACCGTGGAAATTGAGGGCGAAGCCTTGACTGACGCAGGCCTCACCGTGGAGGGACTCTACGGATCCTTGAGCGTGAAGGCCGACGGAAGCTATGAATATAAGCTTGGCGAGACCGACGAACAGCGCACGGCCTTGGATGAGCTGGATGACGGAGAAAAGGGTGACGAAATCTTTGAAGTGCACGCCACGGATCTCTTTGGCGCGGCCACGCAAGAGAATATCGCCTTCACTGTCATGGGCGCTGACGAAGCGGGCACCATGCCCTTAGCCATGCCAATGAGCATGGGAGTTGCGGGTGTTGGTGATCCTGTTGGTGGCTTCAGTATGCCGATGTTGAAGAAAGCAGCGCCGGCACCTGAATCAAAGGAATTGACGCCGGAAGAAACCAAGGCTTTGGAAGATATGAACTTTGAGGATGTCATTTCCGACAATACCGGAACCACGATGAAGGATCTGCTGGGCGGTACCAAGGACGTGAGCGGTGACGACCAGGGTACTTCGCAAAGTGATGGTACACAGCAGGGCGACGGTACGCAAGAAGGAGATGGCACACCGCCAAATACTTGGGATTCCACTATTGGCAGCGGCGGCGCCGGTGCGGATGATGGCATGAACCAAGATGACGCAGCAAACGCAGCTCTTCGCTTGCAAATGGAATCTGGTACAAGCTAGTAGTTTGTTTTTTCTGAAAGGCCTGTTTGGGGAAACTTTTTTCCTAAAAAAAGTTTCCCCAAACCTCTTTCAAAAAAACAACATTAGAATGCCGTGTGAGCGTGTGAAAATTTTATAAATTTAATCTTGACATTATGAGTGGAAGGCCGTAATGTTCATTTGTGTCTACCAGACACGGATGCTGGACAAGTATCCCTATAGATAATTTTTTTGGGGCTTATGCCCTGGGAGTTTCTCATCTCCCGCCCCCGCGGACATGCGCTGCATACCTCTTCTCTATGCATGTCGGGCCTATTCCTTCCTTCATTGTTTTGGTGGCAGCGTCTTGCTGTGCTTTGAGTGCGTGCGTGTGATGTATATGCGTAAGTTTCTTGTACGTTTATATTTACATATGCATCTCGTTCTGTGTCTCATTTCACATGCTTCGTAGCTGTTATGGCTCTACTGCAAGAGTTCTTGTTGACTGGTTGTTTTTTTGACGACCATAATAAGGAGTGAACCATGTCTAACGTCGTACTCCAAAAACCCGAAGCTGGGCAAAAAGTAACGCATGTACCCCAGCCTGATGCGATATTCTCCATAAACTTCCTTCCCGCAGACGCGATGATGGAAAAAATTGGTGATAACCTCGTCTTCTCATTTGACGATGGTGGTCAGGTTGTTATTAAATATTTTTACACAGCCTTTTCTAGCAAGAATATGCCGGATTTCTTGATTGACGGTGCCCTTGTCGAAGGCAAGGAATTTTTTGCGGCGCTCAATGAGGATATTATGCCGGCGGCCGGCTTCCCTGTACGCATGCCCTCAAAAGATTTGCCGGAAAGTAATGGGAGTCCGCACTCTATTGCAGAAGGCGGCACTGGCGCACCTGTTGAGACGCCTTCTGAAGATGGTAATGAAGAGACATTGCCCTTGGTGTATCCTTCGACGGATTCCTCCGAGAAAGATGTGAAGAGCAGCGTCGGTGCGGGCACTCTTCCTGACGCCACAAATTTTGCTCTTGGGCGTGATGATGCAAATAAGGGACAAGACTCTTTTACGGCACATCAGACTTTGCCTGGTGCTGATACGGAAAAGGAGAGTGAGCCCCTTGTCGGTGAGAGTGAGGATGAACCGACAGTCGATCCCGAATTGCCTGTTGACCCTGACCTGCCTGTCGAGCCAGAACCGGAGCCTGAGCCAGAACCAGAACCAGAGCCAGAACCAGAACCAGAGCCAGAACAGGAGCATGATACTCAACCAGAGAAAGAACAAGAAAAATAGCCAGAGCAAAAA
>CAYJHT010000339.1:0-3134 GCA_964369615.1 uncultured Desulfovibrionaceae bacterium | reverse complement strand
CCCCAAGAAAAAACTTAAAACTAAAATAGCTTGCCTCGCGTGCATAACTGTGTCACGATTGCGCTTGTATTGATATAATAATTTTGTAGACAGCCTCAAGGCGCATGAATATGACGAAGAGCATCAGTACCATTTCGGCCTATATTGACGCCTTGCTTGCCTCGCGCTTTGGGCGACAAGTGACGCATCATCGCCTCGTGCCTGCGCAAGAGGCACGCTACCTTGCGCCCTTGCGCCCTTGGTCAGTGCCTGTGCAAAATGTCCTTGATGCTCATAATATTACTGCGCTTTTTTCACATCAAATGGAAGCGACAAATGCCGTCCGTGCAGGACAGGATGTCGTTGTGGCTACGCCCACCGCCAGCGGCAAGAGCCTTGTGTATACTCTTCCCGTTCTTGAGACATTTGTTCGCGATCGTGAGGCACGCGCCCTTTATATATTTCCCCTTAAGGCATTGTCGCAAGACCAACGCGCCACATTTGAAAAACTTGTTGCCCCGTGGCCGATAGAGGCGCGCCCAAGTATCGCCATTTATGACGGCGATACGCCTGCACATACACGTAAAAAGCTGCGTAATACACCGCCCTCTGTTCTTATTACCACACCGGAAATGCTCCATCTTGGCATTGTGCCCCACTATGAAAATTGGGCGACGTTTTTTGCAGGTCTCAGTCACATTGTTGTTGACGAGGCACATACTTATAGAGGCGTCCTTGGCGCGCATATGGCACAGCTTTTTCAGCGCTTGCGACGTGTTGCGGCACGGTATGGCGCACGTCCCACACATATTTTTTGTACAGCAACCGTAGGCAATCCCCAAGAACTTGCTCACGGGCTTCTTGGCAAAACACAAGACTGTGCAGAAAGTGTGCGCCTTATAGACAGTTCCGGTGCGCCGCAAGGGCCTCGGCATTTTGTCTTTCTTAATCCTGACGACAGCCCAAATACGGCAGCTATTGGTTTACTCACCGCCGCTTTAAGTAGAAAATTGCGCACAATAGTCTACTGTCGCTCGCGTCGTATGACAGAACTGCTTGCGCTGTGGGCCTCTGGAAGCGCGGGGCAGTGGAAAAATTCTATTTCCGCTTATCGCGCAGGGTTTTTGCCTGAAGAACGCCGCCAAATTGAAGAAAAAATGCATTCTGGCGAGCTTCTTGCTGTCATCAGCACAAGCGCATTGGAACTCGGTATTGACATTGGCAGTCTTGATTTGTGTATTCTTGTGGGCTATCCCGGCACCATTATGTCCACCTTGCAAAGAGGCGGACGCGTGGGGCGTGCAAAGCAAGAATCCGCTGTCATACTTGTGGCAGGTGAAGACGCTCTTGATCAATACATGATTCGACATCCGGAAGAATTTTTCACAAGACCGGCAGAAAAAGCTATAATAAGTACAGATAATGAAGTGATTCTACAGCGCCATATTGAATGCGCTGCCGCAGAAATGCCCTTGCGCCCACACGACAGCGACGCCCTGTGGCTCCAAACGGCCGCGGCGCAAGCCGCCATAAAAGCGCTCCATGAGCAAAAACTCTTGCTCCTAAGCGCCGACGGGAAAAGTCATGTAGCAACACGCAAACGCCCACAAAGACACGTAGATTTGCGCGGCAGTGGCACCTCCTTCACCATCGAAGACGCACATGGCACCCTTATCGGCCTTGTGGATGGCATACGCGCCTTTCGTGAAACTCATCCGGGCGCCGTCTATATGCACAGAGGCAGTACCTATACTATTGAATCACTCGATATAAAAAAGAAACATATCGTCGCAAAAAAAGATCGCGTGTCGTGGTTCACGCAAGTACGCTCCCAAAAACACACAGACATACTCCACGTAGATAAACACAAGGTCATAGGTTGTACGCGTATTTTTTGCGGACGACTACGCATCACAGAACATATCACCGGCTATGAAAAACGTGCCGTTTCCGGCAATCGTCTCCTCAGTATAGAAAGTCTCGATTTTCCCCCCCATATCTTTGAAACTGAAGGATTTTGGATTGCCGTACCCGACCATGTTCGACAAGATATCGAAAAAAAATACTTTCACTTCATGGGCGCCATACACGCCCTCGAACACGCCACCATCGGCATGCTCCCCCTTATGGTTATGGCAGACAGAAATGACTTTGGCGGCATATCAACACCCTTACACCACCAGCAAGGTCTTCCCGCTGTCTTTGTGTATGACGGTCTTCCCGGGGGAGCCGGACTCTGTCGTCAAGGCTATGAAGATGCGGAAAAAGTCTTTGAAGCCACACTTGCTGCCATGACGCAATGCCAGTGCGATGACGGCTGCCCTTCTTGTGTGCATTCCCCCAAGTGCGGTTCCGGCAACAGACCCATAAGCAAGGAAGGGGCAAAAGCGCTGCTTAGCCTACTTTTGCAAACATCTACGCACGCGCAGACGCTCCCTGTCGTACCGCAGGTGGAAATAAAGACTGAGATACAAAAAAAGCCCTTATCAATAAAGAAGAAAAAATCTGATGAACTGCGTGTAATGGTATTAGACGTAGAAACACGGCGCTCCGCCGCAGAAGTAGGGGGCTGGCATAAGGCCGCACATATGGGCGTCAGTATAGCTGTTGTCCATGACAGCGCCGCACAAAAAAGAGTCGACCAACGGCCGCATACGTCTGATGACAACATCGACGACAATCCCGCCTTTCTCGCCTTCACACAAGACGAGCTGCCTGACATGTTCGCGCTGCTCCGTCATGCAGACCTTGTCGTAGGCTTCAATATCAGCCGCTTTGATTACACCGTCCTGCAACCTTTCGCGGATTATGACCTCAGCACCTTACCCACCCTTGACCTTCTCAGCGTCATAAAAACTCGTCTTTCTTACAGGGTCTCCTTGGATAATGTGGGCACAGCCACGCTTGATTGTGCCAAGAGCGCCGACGGCCTACAAGCTCTCACATGGTGGAAGCAAGGCAACCTTGAAGCCATCACCCGCTATTGCAAGCACGATGTAGATATCACCCGTCGTGTCTATCAATATGGATGTGAGCATGGTTATGTCCTCTTTCGCAATAAGGCAAAGGAAAAAGTACAAGTGCCTGTGGATTTTGCGCCAAAAGATTTTTTTGAAAGATACTTGGGGGGAAACTTTTTTTTAGGAAAAAAAAAG
>CAYJHT010000338.1:0-3135 GCA_964369615.1 uncultured Desulfovibrionaceae bacterium | reverse complement strand
AGGAACGAGCCTTAGGGATACAGAGAGCAGAGCTGTGGGGGGAAAGCTTTTTTTTCCCAAAAAAAGTTTCCCCCCATAAGGCTTTCATAAAAAACGCTTTATTTAGAAACAGCCCCTAGCTAAAGAAGTCTTTTTCAAAAATCCCTTTGAGATTTTACAGAGCACTAACCATCGTAACCTATGTGTTGCAAATGTTCTTCAGCAGCAGATCCTAGATAGCTTCGTATCGATGAAAAAAAAGAAGGCCACTTTCCGTCAAGATCTTTTCGCAAAGTTATTTGAGCATACTTGGCAAGGACATCTTGAATTTTTTGTCCTGTAGCAAGCTCTTTGCTGATTTTATCATGGATATGGTTTAACTTTGCTTTGCGCAGTGCATTGAGTCTGTCAGAATTGAGTTTCAGTTTATGTATTGTATTTTGAACAATTTCTTCTGAAATATGTGCGTCTTGGCAGTTTTTTAGATGCGGTGAAACTTCCCCTGTGAAGCGCTGGCAAGTAAAAAGTGGTGGAAAAGCAGGAATATCACGCAGTGGATTTAAGATGAGGCCGTCAAGATTTTTGTTTGCCTTGGCAGCATCGCACGATAACTGAGGTGCTGTATACCTTTGGTGTGCTTCTACGACATTTTTTTGACTGCCACCGTGGCAGCATGCACATAAATTTTGCCAATCTAACCCCCAATTATGTCCACTTGTCTTGTCTGATTTTGGGTGAAAATGTTCTACGCGAAAATCTGCTTTTCCAGTGATTGTTGCATCTCGTAAGTCAATTTCACAATACGCGCACAATCCCCCTTGATCTTTTTTGAGTTGCTTATCCACAGGCTCTTTTCTCTTTTTCTCCCTTGAAAATTGTGCCCATGTATTATTGGGGGACTGTTCTTTATACGCTTTTAGTCGCTCCGGCTCGTTTCCCTTGAGTATTTTTTTCATCCTTGCTGACGCTCCCATTCTTTCATTTGAATGTCTGTCTTTAAACGTATAAGTTCTGGCTCAAACTCGCCTCCCCATTTTTTTAATTCTCTTTCAAGTTCGAGGGCTCTTGGGCTATCCCACATATCTTGTTCAACGAGTTTTTGATATTCTATGAGCGATTGTACAATTTCAAGATGTGTCACTCGCGCATGACTGACTCCAAGCACATCAAGAAGCATGTGTTGCGCCTCTGCTCCTTCTGAGAAGAAAATAGGTCGTACTGTTGGCGTATCCTCATCCCAATCGAGCACACACAAACTTTGTGGTTTTACGGAAGAAAGAACTTGCGGGCTATGTGTAGAAACGATAAATTGTACATTAGGAAATGTTCGCATTAAATCCAACAAAATCGTCTGTTGCCAGCTAGGGTGGAGGTGTAAGTCAATTTCGTCTATCATGACGATGCCTTGAGTAAGTAGTGGATTTTTCTTGCTTGGATTCAGCTCTGCCATACGCGAGGCAATATCCATGACCATGGCTAATGTTGTTCGATATCCATCACTCAATTGTTCCATGCGCAGTTTTTTGACTTGTCCTGCATGTTGCCAAGTCATTTCAATGCCGGCCGGCTCGACAGAGGTGGGATTGCTAAACTTTGGAAGTATTTCTTTTACAGCTTGTCTTATAGCCTTTAGTTCAGGAATTTGCAGGTCATAATTTTTCTCATCGCGTTGCTTTCTGAGTTCTTTTTCTTCTAAAGCATAAAAGTATTCTACAAAGCGCTTAAAGTTAGCACGACTTTCAAGGCATCCTCGGAGGCCGTCTATTCGCGTAAATGTTTTTTTGAAATTTCTTTTTCGCTGTGTCATTTCAAAAACAGCGCGGCCGGTGCCATAGTACGCTATAAGAGGTAACTCAATGTCTTTTCCTTCATTCAGAGCGTCTATAAAGGTGTCTGCATATTCTTTGAGTTTTCTGAGACCTAATGCTTGAGGTATATCTTTTGATGTTTTTGATGATTTATCTCTTTTTTCTGTTCGGTCCCACGAAATGCCGCCCTTTAAATAGCATTCTAGACGCATGTATGGTGCTTTTGTACTGTGAGAGCTTTGTTGAAAGTCTGTGGTCTTAAAATTTATTCCAGTAATACCCGGCAGATGTGTTAAAAAAGAACCGAGACAGATAGCTAAGCCATCTAAAATACTGGTTTTTCCTGATCCATTTTGAGCGACAAGTACGGTGAGTTGCTCATGAAATGACAAGGAAAAATCTGTAAATCTCCTAAAATTCCTAAAAGAAATTCTTTCTATTTTCATGGCGATGCGCCTTATTTTAAAGTGAATTATTTTGTAAGGAATAAAACTTGCTCATCAATTCGAGAATCTTACAATAAAGGAAGACAGTTTGCACGTTTTCAATCATGTATTTTCTTACTGTTTAAAACTGGCAATGATATCTTCAATATGGCGCGTCAGTTCCATAAGACCTTCAAATATCATTTTGTTCCCGTCTTCATGCTGTAATTGCCATTGGCCAAGACCACGCACACACTGCTGCGTGCTGCGCAGCATCCGCACATTCTCCACATAGGAAATGCGTATGCTGCCTGTCGGCAATATGAGCAAGACATGCTTGTCATGCTCCTCTACTGACATACTGTGTGCGTCCACTTGAGCTAACTCTATCTCCTCCCTGATAGCCGCCGCTACAATATGCAATTGCTCACCAGATAAAATAGACTTATTACTCTCCTGTGTTTCATGCGCAGTCTCTCGAATACGTGCCTCCATCTTACGATGACGCTCGTCAAATGTCTCTCGACCCTTACGAACGATACGCATTATCATCACAAAAGCCACGATTCCAAGAAAGGCCAAAGACGCCAAAATAAGATTTTCAATACGAAAAAAATTGCCTAAAAACATCTCAACACACCCAAATTTAGCAAGTAAAACACAAAACAAAGCCCCCATTCCACCTTTTTTACACACACAGTACGCGCATAACACACACAGTGCTCAAAGAAAAAATGCAATTATATTTGAAAAACGTCAAGAAGAGCTTTTCTTTTGACGCAAGACGCGTTAGCATAGACCCACAAGCTTTGTGAAAAAAGTATTGTATCCATAAATTCGCATTTACTTCATACAATGACGAACAGATTGTTAAGGGAGAAAAACATGGCCAAACCTTTGGATATGCAGCGCACCTATGCTCT
>CAYJHT010000337.1:0-3142 GCA_964369615.1 uncultured Desulfovibrionaceae bacterium | reverse complement strand
CCAAGAAAAAAACTTAAAAAAATCAAAATAAAAATCAAAATCAAATAAATTTATTTCGCCGCGTTCTTCTTTGCTTCTTCCGCGGCTTCTTCATTGGTCTTAATGAGTGCCAGTGCGCGCTTTGCAAGATAGGTGACTTCTGGTTTTGTAATCTGATCATCAGCGCCGACGGCCTCGCCCTTATGCCACAGCTTGTCTGTGATGAGGGAGGAGAATAAAAGAACAGGCAGCACGGATAAAACATTATCGTCCTTGATCCGCTTTGTGAGATTGTGTCCGTCCATCATGGGCATTTCAATGTCGGAAACAACGACTTGGACATAATCTGTTATGGCACGCTCTTCTTCAATGGATTTTTGCTTCATAGCCTGAAGGCGATCCCATGCCTCCGCACCGTGCATAACTGTCTCCACCTCAAAGTGCGCCTTTTCAAGAAGGTCGCGCAACATCTCACGGATGAGCGCAGAGTCGTCAGCCACAAGAGCGCGACGACGCACAGAAGTATCCCAATCCTCGCCAAGGTCGTCGAGCTTGAGACCCAAGGCGGGGTTAAGGTTTGCGACGATTTTTTCAAGGTCAAGGAGAAAGACTATACGCCCCTCAAGGCGCACAACGCCAATGACAGTATACTTTGACATTTTAGCCACATAGGGGCTTGGTGCCTCTACTTCTTCCCATGAAATACGGTGAATCCTGTTGACGCCTGAGACCATAAAAGCAGTCGTCACATTGTTAAATTCTGTGACGATGGTCTTTGGCTCTTCTTGCGGTTCGGCAGCTTCCTTGCCAAGCCACATGCCAAGGTCAACAAGCGGGATGATGTGCGAGCGTAAGTTAAATGCACCAAGCACGCACGGATGCTGCACTTCGGGCAGCTCCGTAGCCTTTGGCATGCGGATGATCTCAAGGACTTTCGCAACGTTAACGCCATAGTATCCGCGATATACCTGAGGGGTATCGTCCTTGCTCGGATCATTGGGCAAGGTTTTTTCTTCTAGAAAAAATTCTACAATTTCAAGCTCATTAGTACCAGCTTCTAGAAGAATATTCGTTTGTGACATGCTGTCCCCCTTCGGTGTTGTATAATCAAAGCTCTGCGCGTTCGTGACAGGCAGCAGTTTTTTAGTTGGCAAAGTTTGTAAATGTCGCTGTAATTATAGGCACGTACACTGTGTTCTATGGCATGTCTCGCAAGAAGACATGCACCGCGTCAATAAGTCTTTTCGGCGTAGATGCGCCAGCCGTTAGGCCAATATTCATAAAACCTGTGATTTTTTCTTTTGCATCTTGCAGCTCTTGTACTGTTTCAATGTGCCATGTCGGCACGCCTGCGGTGGCAGCCACGTCGGCAAGTCGGCGGGTGTTGCCGCTTTGCTTACCGCCAACCACAACGACGGCATCCACAGCACGCGCGATGGTCATAATCTCCTCTTGCCTCTGTCGCGTTGCGTGGCAAATGGTGGACAGGACGGGTATCTCGCCGAGTGTGTGTCGCAAATATGCTTCAATTTCATCAAAGATATTTTTCTCTTGTGTCGTTTGCGACGCTAACACAAAAGCATTCTGCGGGGCAAGCGTCATATTTTGCAATTCCTGCAAGGATTCGAAAATATATGCGGCGCCTTGAGCGGAGGCATAGGAAACAAGACCGCGTACTTCGGGATGTTCTGATTCGCCAAAAAGGAGGAGTGTTTGTCCTTGTGTGGTGGCTTTAGCAATGGCAAGCTGTGCCTTTTTTACTTTTGGGCAGGTGGCGTCTACTACGGTCACATTGAGATTGTGAAGCTGTTTTTCTATATCGCGAGGGATGCCGTGAGCGCGAATGAGGATGCAGTCATGAGGCGTGACGTCATCAATACTATCTATGCATATGACGCCTTGTTGTGCGTAGTCAGCGAGAACTTGTGGATTGTGTATGATAGGGCCAAGTGTGACAATACGATATCCGCGTGCTTTGGCTGCGGCGTGGCATTGGATAGCGTCATCAAGTTTTTCAAGTGCAAGAGCTACACCCATACAAAAACCTGCGCTTTGTGCGCGGACAACGTTCATGACCTTTCTCCTTGTTCTTGCGTTTGCGGGTAGTATTGGCACAGGCCACTTAATATATCATCAAGCTCCTCCCAACTTGTACAGGTACTAAGAGCTTTTCGTAAGGGGCGCACATTTGGAAAGTCGCGCACGTATCGAGGCACAAAGGTGCGCATTTTAAGGAGGGCTGTGCGTTCAAAGCTGTATTCGCGTGCTAATTCCATATGTCGCCGAATCATGCGCAAAAGGTCGTCAGGTGTCCATGAAAAAGCCCTGACAGGCTCCACGAGTGCCTTATATGCAGCAAAGACGGCGGGATTATTCATGGCACCGCGGGCATACATAAGCCCTGCGACACCTGTTTCTTCGAGGCAGCGCGTCCCATCCGCAGCGCTGAAGAGGTCGCCACTTGCGATAACAGGAATATCTAATATTTCTTGCAAGGTTTTGAGGTAGTGCCATTGCGCGCTGCCCCCAAAACCTTGACGGGCTGTGCGCGGGTGCAATGTGACCCAAGCTGCGCCTGCGTCTTGAAGTTTCAAGGCAAGTTCTTGCCAGACCATGTGCGAATCATCCCAGCCGAGGCGCATTTTAAAGCCCATACGCCCCTTGCCTGCAAGTGGGAGTATCGCGCGTGCGAGGGCAAGAGTACTCTCTACATCCTTGAGCATGGCAGCTCCGCAGCCTGAACGGGTGACCTTTGGCACAGAGCAGCCCATATTGACATCAAAGTACTGAAAGCCCATGCGTCGCAAATGGAGAACGGCTTGTTCCATAAAGGGGATTTCATTGCCAAAAATTTGGACAACAAGAGGGCTATCGGCATCAATGGTCTTAAGCAGGTCTGCGGTGCCGGGGCTTCCATAGATGAGTCCTTTTGCGCTGACCATTTCCGTACACGCAACAGCTGCGCCGTATTCTCGACATAGGAGGCGAAAGGGCAAGTCGGAATACCCTGCAAGAGGGGCAAGCCACGGCGTCTGTGGGGAAATGGGAAGTGCTGACATAAATCTAGCGCCTTGTCTTTTTTAAAAAGTTTATTTTGTTTTTCCTGAAAGATTTGTGGGGGGAAACATTTTTTGGGAAAAAAAAGTTTCCCCCCACAGCTCTG
>CAYJHT010000336.1:0-3144 GCA_964369615.1 uncultured Desulfovibrionaceae bacterium | reverse complement strand
TCCCCCCACAAGGCTTTCAGAAAAAATAAAATAAAATAAAATAAAATAAACTCTCTAACGCCCTGTGTGGCTGTAATTGCCTGCCCCGTGTTCTAATGGCACGGCTGGCGCATGCTCTGAGAGATGCTCTATGGCGCGGCGCAAGTCTCGCATAAGGAGGTCTGCCATATCCTTACTAAAACCATGCCGAATCAAGGCGCGCATGACCACAAGCTCCTCCCTGTGCGCAGGCATGGAATAGGCCGGCAATTGCCAGCCGTGTGCGCGGAGCTTTTCTTCAAGGTCGTAGAGCGAAAATGGTGTATTCGCTTCTTCCTTGAGTGTCCATGTGAGGGCAGGGATACCGCTTTTTCCTTCGTAAATGAAGTGAAATATATCAAGTGTACGCAGCTTTTCCGCAAGATATGCAGCCGTATCATAACACGTTTTGTGAATCTTATAATAGCCCTCGCGCCCAAGGCGCACCATGTTATAATATTGCGCCACAATCTGCCCGCCCGGTCGTGAAAAATTGATGGCAAATGTCGGAATATTGTTGCCCAAATAATTGACCCAAAAAATCAAGTCTGCGGGCAAATCTTCTTTTTCACGCCAGATAACCCAACCTACACCCAAGGGCGCAAGGCCGAATTTATGCCCCGAAGCATTGATCGATTTCACACGCGGCAAACGAAAATCCCACGCTAAAGCCGGCTCCATAAATGGCGCCAAAAAACCGCCGCTGGCAGCGTCAACATGAATCGGAATGTCATTGCCCGTTTTTTCGGCAAAAACGTCAAGCGCATCGCTTATAGCCTTTACAGGCTCATAGGCGCCTGTAAAGGTGACACCAAGTGTAGGCACAACGCCGATAGTGTTTTCGTCGCAATGCTTTATGACTTCCTCAGCCGTTAGAAGCAAACGGCCTTTTTCCATAGGTATTTCCCGCAATTCCACATCCCAATAGCGTGCAAACTTATGCCAGCACACTTGCACGGGACCTGTGACAAGGTTCGGCCTTTCTGTGGACTTTCCTTGCGCTTTGCGTAGCGCACGCCAGCGCCATTTTAAGGACATACCACCAAGCATCGCCGCCTCACTCGAACCTATCGTTGAACAACCCAAGGTAGTTGTGGGAGACGGCGCATTCCATAAATCTGCTAAAAGACGCACGCAACGCATCTCTATTTCAGCCGTTTGCGGATATTCGTCCTTATCAATCATGTTCTTGTCAACGCATTCGTCCATCAGCATGTGCACTTCCGGCTCTACCCATGTTTGGCAAAAAGTGGCGAGATTTTGGCGGGAATTGCCATCAAGCATGAGTTCGTCATGCAAAGCCTGATAAACTGCGCGTGGGTGCATTTCGTCGTTGGGAAAAATGCCTTGTGGCAATATATGTCCTAGGTTGCTTGCGGCAAAGATATCATCCAAATTTGTATCAAAGGGATTATTTGTATGCATAGTGATTCTTCCTTTTTTTATGCGCTTGTGAGTGTGGGCAGGGGAAGCTCTTCGTCTTGCTCCTCCTTCGCTACAACAGAGCCTTGCGTTTTCCATTCAGGTTTTTTCAGCGATTGAATAAGCTGCGCAATACCTATAAAAATAACAAGTCCCGCCGCAACAAGCCCCACATAGAGCGCAGGATTGCCCACAGGCAAGTTACTTGGCGGAAAAAAACCTACTATCAAGGCAAATGTCACACCCAAAAAACCAATCCCTGCAATAAGCCACATGCCACCAAGACCGCCGGGAACCCTATAAGGTCGCTTAAGGTCAGGCTGTGTGTATCGCAGGCGCAAAGCAGCGGCAAACATAAGCATATACATAGCAAGGTAGAGCGTCACCGTCATGGCAGACAGCACAAAAAAAGCGACGGACACATTGTCCATCACAAAATAGAGCAGTGCCAAGAGGGTCACAACGACCATTTGAATGATAAGCAAAGTGACAGGCGCGCCATGCTTGTTTGTGCGTGCCATAATTGGGGGCATTTCGCCCTCCTTTGCTGTTTGCAAAAGGCCGCGGCTAGGACCTGTCACCCACGACATAACGCCGCCAATCGCGCCAAATGCCATGAGCAGACCCATCACAGGAATAAGGAAGGAAAGATTGTACTTTGTCAAAAGTACCTTGAATGTTTGCATGAGGCCGGCTGTAAGACTGAGTTCTTGCGCAGGAATAACCGCCGCAATGGCAAAGGAACCAAGGAAGAACAAAAGAACAATAATAGCCGATGCCATGAGCATACCAAGAGGGAAGTCCCGTGCAGGGTTCTTCATGTCAGCAGCCTGCACCGCCTGCACCTCAACGCCTGCAAAAAGCAAGACGATACCTGCCAAAAATGCGATACTGCCAAGGCCGGAAAAATGCGGAAAGAAATGCGCGTGGACCTTTTCTTGCGTCGTTACACCGTCAAGGACGACATTTTTTACCTCAATGGCAATAAGATTGCCTTGATCAACCCACAAAAGGCCAAAAACTATCACAAGAAGACCCGGCAAGAGCGTCCCCAAAAGGACGCCGTAGCGAGTGACATAGTTGACAGCCGTGCTTCCTGCAAGAGCCACCGCCGTTGCAAGCCAATAGACAACCATAATAACCGCGCCGGTATAATACCCATTGGCGGCAAGGGAATCGTCCATAAAGAAATAGGCCAGACTCGCCGCAGCAAAGGCCAAGACTGTCGGATACCACACGACGTTTTGAATCCACTGTAACCAAATAGCAGTAAATCCCCAGCGTGGGCCAAAGGCTGCCTTGACCCATGTGTACACGCCGCCATTATTTTCTGCAAATGCCGACCCAAGCTCTGCCGATACCATAGCCGCAGGCAGCAGAAAAACGAGTACGGCAAAGAGTATATAGAATATCATTGTATAGCCTTCCGCTGCCATCATAGGCAGGCCGCGCAGGCTGACTACAGAAGCGACTGTCATAAGTGCCAGCGTCGCCGCTGTCACGCTTTTATGTGTATTATTTGCCATTATAAGGCTCCTTATATGTTGTGTGTGCTGTGCATGTTCTCATCACAGTCTAATATTACAGTTGTAAATATTACATGAGCAGCAATAAGCTCTCAAAACTACGAGTGAGCATGTGAACCCAAGTGTTATTCGAAAGCTGTTTTTTCATGTTAAACAATTGGTTTTTTTGAAAGGGGGG
>CAYJHT010000335.1:0-3144 GCA_964369615.1 uncultured Desulfovibrionaceae bacterium | reverse complement strand
AAGTTTCCCCCACAAGCCTTTCAGAAAAAACAACACGATGCGAAATGTAATATTAAAATTCAAAACGAACTGAGCCAGACACAAGATGCCCCATGCCTTGTGCAGACAATTGGACATTGTAGTTTACTTCCAAGGAAACACCGTCTTTGACAAGCGACAGGCCAAGACCGCCGTCAAAAGCAAAGTCGTCGGTGGCTTGCATGTCGAAGTTGGAAAAATTGGCAGTGCTTGGCATGGAGGCAGTGGCTTTAAGATCGCCGAATGTGGCGACAACACCAAGGTCAAAGCTTGGCACCATAGCCCAACCGCTGTACGATTCAAAGTGCTTACTGAATGTAATCCCTAGGGGGATTGTCCATGCGGAAAGCGTTGCAGCGTCATTATGGAGAGAATATGCATCAAATTTTGTGGAAGTATAGCGCAATCCCATGTGCGGGGCAATGGTAAGGATATCTGTTTCAATACGATACTCAGCGCGCATGCCTGCTGTGAGTGTGGTGCTGGCAAATTCTGAGTCAGCTGTGCCTTTAAGCATGCTTGCGGATTTAATTTGCTCCATGTCACTGTATTCGCTGGCATAGCCTACATCAAAGAGAAGCCCGAAATCATTAAAGTTATATCCTGCAAACAAGGAGATGCCCCAGAAATCGTAAATATTGTCTGTGCTATAGTGATCGCCTGTGAAGGAGGTGTGTCCTATACCTACGTCAAAAGCGACGCCTACGCGCATAATGCTATCAAGGGTCATATTTGCCACAGCGGAAAAGCCGCTTAAGTTGCTTGTATAGTTACTGTCGATGGGATTCGTTGTGATGCCATACATGAGAAAATCCTTATACATGGGCATGAGCGCCACGCTGCGTGTATTTTGTTCAGTAATATAGGCGGAGCCGCCGGAAAGACCTGTTTGGGTGAGCACTGGTGGAACTTTGGATGCGAGCCTTTGTTCTATGAGCTTCGTATGAGCAGTCGTCTGTGGTGCTGTCTCGTTCTGCGCTTGCAAGGCATGGAGCAAAGCATTGACAGCAGGCCTTGTGCGGGTCTGTTGCATTTTTAGCAAGTCTTTAGCAAGCGTTCGCACAGCGATTGGCGCGTAGGTCTGCATGCGTGCGTCAGTATTTTGTGCGCCGTCATACAGGCTATACCACGGGGCAATATCCTTTGTCGGCACATATTTCCTTTCAACTGATATGGCGCCGCGAAAGTCCTTTGTGGTGATGGGTGCAATAAATTCCGGCCCGTAGGTGTCTTCAATGAAGGTTTCTGTCGCAGCTTGCGTATGTGTCAATAAAATCACGCTGCAAAGGAGTGTAAGAACACGTGTGATTTTTTTAAGATACATTTTTTTGACAGTCTTTTTCTTTGACATGAGTGCCTCCACTGTAGCGAGAGTGCCTTGAATATATGTTTTTTATAAAAAAAGTCTTGCATTTTTCTGCACAGACCTTTCCCCTTTGAAAATCTCGTGCATAAGTGCTTCCGGAGCATAGCTTGCAAAAAGCGCACCAAGAAAAAGAGCGCGTCCGAAACAATACAAATTTTCAAAAAAAACAACAGAATCCGTGAAATGTCATAGGCAAGACAAAGTTTTTCTGTTGACGACAAGCACGCACACAGCCTAATATAACGCATACAGGCGAAGGACATTGTCGCCAAAGACGCCTATATCGTGTCGCCGCGTGCCCACACTCCCCCCAAAAAAACGCACCATTCGACAAAAATATCCTTCTTATCACATGCCACAAAAATACCAATTTAAACGGAGGTTCTTGTGTTTTTACACTTCTTACACTTATCCCTGTGCGTACTTATGCTTCTGGGAACCCTAGGATGCAGCGAGACTGTTCCACCTTCCCCAACAGTCCCCCACGGAGCAGCACCTACAGAAACGTCGCCTCCGACACTCCCTTCACGCCCCTTACCGGAAGCCCTTGTACTTGATAAGCCCCTCCTCCTTCCCCTTACTGTAGAGGAGGCTCAAAAACGCGCACACTCCCTACAAAAGGAAAGACAAGGCTTCACTTCATGGCAAGAGCTTGCACCGCATATTCAACGCTCCCTCACCTACGCGCGCTCATGGCCGCAACACGAACGCGCCCTCCAGCACAATGACACCATCCTCCCGTGGTCTAAAGTGACTGCTTCCCTCGAACTCCTCCTCGAACTCTTACCCGCACTTGATGCCAAACCGGAGCTTCTCGCGGAACATTTCCAATGGTATCACGTCGCACCACAAGTGCATTTTACGTCCTACTACTCCCCCATCTTCAACGCCAGCCGCACAAAAAAAGCTGGTTATGAGCATCCACTATATCGCCTCCCCGAGGAACTTGCGCCCGAACTTGCCCACTGCCTCAAAGATCATTCCTGCCCAGAAGAAGCCTTTGCCCAAGTCATAAGACCGGACGAACCATATTTTAGTCGTGAAGAAATAGATCTTGACGGTGCACTCAAAGACAAAGGGCTTGAAATCGCATGGATGCAACACCCTTTTGATGTGTACTCCCTTATGCTGCAAGGCTCTGGATATTTACGATTTGATGATGGATCAGGGCAAGCGATCCTTTTTGCAGGCCTGAACGGCTCACGAGGGCAAAGTATGGCAGGCTATCTCATGCGCACGGGACAAGTGGCAAAAAAGGACGCCACCATCCCCGGTATGCGTGCATGGTGGGATAAAAACCCCGAGAAAAGGCGTGACTTTCTCAAACATACATCCGGCTATGTCTTTTTCCGTTACGGCGCCAAAAAACCACAAGGCACCATCGGCGGCGACCTTGAACCATGGGTAAGCCTTGCTGTAGATGATCGGGTACTCCCCCTAGGTGGCATCATTGCCTATTCTATCCCCACAAAGGGCAAAACAAAGGCCGGCGTCCTCACCGGCAATGACAGCACCCTCAACGGCCTTGCTCTCGCGCACGATACAGGCGGTGCTATAAAAATGCACCGCATCGACCTGTATGCCGGTGAAGGGCAACAAGGTCACGACAAGGCCATGAGCGTTTACACAAAGGGCAATGTCTGGCTTTTGCTCAAACGCCCCTAGCTTTGCTTTTTTTGAAAAGGGTTTGGGGAAAACTTTTTTATTTTTTTACGTTTTTTTCTTCTTGGGGGAAAACTTTTTTTGGGAAAAAAAAGTTT
>CAYJHT010000334.1:0-3170 GCA_964369615.1 uncultured Desulfovibrionaceae bacterium | reverse complement strand
CCCAAAAAAAGTTTCCCCCCAAGTGCTTTTAAAAACAATCTTTCAGCTTGTACAAGATCAGTTTTTTTCAGATACGAGCATTGTTCCTTCGTAGCGCTTTTTGAGCCAATAATTCAAGGTGCTGTAAAGAACTTCTTGTGAAATGGGTTTTGTGATATGGTCGTTCATGCCGTGTGTAAGACTAATTTCTTTGTCTCCTTCCATGGCGTGCGCGGACATGGCGATGACGGGGAGGGTGTGAAATGCCTCTTGCATACGGATATTTTTTACGGCTGTGAGTCCATCCATCACTGGCATTTGTATATCCATAAGCACAAGGTCGAAATGTTTTTGTGCAAGAAGGTCGAGAGCTTCTTGTCCGTTACTGGCAATTTCAACAGTATGCCCGACCGCTTTGAGCAGTTCTTCTGCGATAAGCTGGTTTATATCGTTATCTTCTACAAGAAGTATATGTGCAGTTTGCGCGACAGGGTCTACTGCGGAAAACTCCGCTTTTTCTACGGCAGTTTGACTTGTATTATTTTGTGTGATGCGGGTATTGTCAAAACGGCATAGAGTAAAAATCGCATCAAAATAGAATGTTGACCCTTCTCCGTACACGCTATCCACGGCGATATTGCCGTTCATCATTTCTACAATACGTTTTGAAATGACAAGTCCTAATCCTGTCCCCCCATATTTCCGCGTAACAGATGTATCTGCCTGTGAGAAGGCAGAAAAGAGTCGCGAGCATTGTTCTTCTGTGAGGCCTATGCCTGTATCGCGCACGGAGAAATAGCAATGTGCTTCGTTGTTGACGGTTTCGCGGTGTTCAAGTGTGACAGTGATGGTGCCGTGCTCTGTAAATTTAATGGCATTACTGACAAGGTTGAAGAGCACTTGTTTCAAGCGCAAGGGATCCCCCATAAGCGTAACGGACTCAAGGGCATTGGCTATAAGGTGAAGCACAAGGTTTTTTTCCGCAATTTTCGGTTGGAAGAGGGCGTGCAATTCGTCGCAGATATCATTTATGGAAAAGGGTATAAATTCCATTTCCAGTTTTCCGGCTTCAATTTTTGAGAAATCCAGAATATCATTGATAATACGCAAGAGATTATTTGCAGAATAAAGGGCTTTTTCTACATAGTCCTTTTGGAGATTTTCAAGAGCTGTTTTTTTAAGTATCTCTAAAAGCCCAAGGATGCCATTCATGGGGGTACGAATTTCGTGACTCATATTTGCCAAAAATTCGCTTTTTGCTTGCGTGCTTTGTTCTGCTATATCTCTTGCTTTGCGTAGGTCATTTTCCGTTTGATGGATTTCTTGGAGCATGGCATTATATTCGCGCAAATCTCTTAAATAGCATAAAATAACCGGTTCACCGCGAAAATCAATGCGCACCATGCTTATCTCGACGGGTATGGATTCTTTTGTTTTTCTGTGGCAGCAAATCCACTGAAAGTTGTGTAATCCGCGTTGAAATGCAAGATCAAAGTGTTCCTTCATTGACACGTCAGAGGGAAGGCAGTCAGGTTGTACTACAGGATATGTTTCTTCCGCGTTGCGCAGATAATCGTCCTTTGAGTCAAATCCGAAAAGGGTGACTGCCACCATATTACAATCTATACGCTCACGGTCTTTATTGAGAAATAGAGCACCCATGGGGACAGAATCGAGCATAATCGTAGCTCTGTTTTCAGCCTCAAGAGTTTGTGCTTGGCTTGCTTTAAGGGTGCGTAGGTCTTGGTGGTAGGCAGCCACAAGCTCTTCGCCGCGATACTCAACGCGTATAAGTGTGAGTTCGACGGGCATGCTTTCGCCATTTTTTCCTATGTGCATCCATTCAAAGGAGGATCGGCCTTCTTTAAAGGCTTTGCCTAAATTCTTTGCAATAAGTTCAATAGACGGCGTCCCACAGGGTTGCATTTCTGGGGAAAATTCTATGAATCGCTCCATGTATTCTTGCTTTGAGGAGAGACCAAAGAATCGCACGGACTGGTCATTTGTTGCGACGAGTTGATATTTTTTATTCCATAAATCAGCGCCAAGTGGGAGAGAGTCGAGCATTGTTTGCGAGTACTGCTCTGCTGCGCGCGTTTCTTCTTGGCTTGCTTTAATATCGCGAAGATCGCGCACATAGAGTGCGAGGAGGTCTTCGCCGAGGTATTGCACGCGTTTTAGAGTCGCTTCGGTGGGTATATTCTCACCATCAAAGCTTCGATATGTCCATTCTGCTTTGCAGTAGCCTTCGTCAAAGGCTTTTTTGAGCAGAGCTAAGGCTTCTGTACGCGAGTGTTTCCCATCGGGTTGATATTCTGGAAATATATTGAATACATTGGCAAAGTATTCATTTCTGTTTTGGAAGTTGAAAAGCTTGAGTGTTTCTTGGTTACAATCTATGGGTATAAAATCCTTTGTCCAGAAGCTGATGCTTAAAGGGCTTGCGTCGAGCAGTACTTGTGCGCGGATTTTTGCCTCTGTCACTTCTTCATGGGATGCCACCATATCGGTGACATCGTGCAGATAGCTTGCAACAACAGGTTCACCTTCATAAATAATGCGCACGAGGGTATATTCAACAGGTGTCAGCACGTGGGATCGTATCGTGTGTATCCATGAGAAATGGCAGTAGCCTTCTTCGAATGCTTTTTTCAGATAGATGCTGCTGAGCTCCTCAGAATTTTCTCCAGAAAACTGTGTGGGGGGGCTAAAGTCCTTCATGCGAGTTGTAAAATCTTCTAAATTTTTTACGCCAAAAAACGCGAGAAAGCTATTTGTGCAGTAAACTAGCTGTCCATCCTTATTCCAACAGCTCAAAGGGACAGGCATAGCGGAGCAAAGAGCGAAGGCAAGCTCGTGCGTGAGTTTTGGATGAGAGAGGCGAGTGTTGTCCATGAAGCACCTACTTGAACAGAAATTACAAGATCATACTGCACGCGAAAAGAGTCTATTTCTGTACAGTGACGTTACGGGACATTCCTAGTAAATTTTTAAATGGAACTCAAGCAATTTTTTGCAAATAATTTTCCCTGCATAAAATGTTCTCCTGCCTGCATGTTGTGACATCAAAATATTCACAATACCGTCTAAATTATACCTTACGCTCTAAAAAGTGTTTTGTTTTTTTGAAAAGGGTTTGGGGAAAACTTTTTTTATTTTTTATTTTTTATTTTTTTAAGTTTTTTTCTTGG
>CAYJHT010000333.1:0-3197 GCA_964369615.1 uncultured Desulfovibrionaceae bacterium | reverse complement strand
CCCAAAAAAAGTTTCCCCCCAAGTGCTTTTCAAAAACTCTTTATTGAATTAAACGCTTAGGCGTCTGAGGGCACCAATTCTTCTGCTATCAAACTTATTTTTGGCCCCTTGCTTGTGTTGGGTGTATAGTGAAAGGTGAGCTTCTGATTGTCTATGTGCTCTGCTTCATCGACGCCGATGGTTACCATGCCGCCGCGGTGGAGTGCGCCAAAGAGGAGCTCCTTTGCCAATTCGTCTTCGACGTCGGTGCGTAGGAGTCGTTGCAGTGGTCGTGCGCCGTAGACTTTGTCGTAGCCCTTTATGGCGAGCCATTGACGGGCGGCGGGTGTGAGTTGCAGTGTGACTTTTCGAGGCACGAGCGATTTTGCCAATTGACTTACGAACTTATCTACAATGTGCTCCATGAGGTCTTGTGAGAGTCCGGTAAAGGGGATGAGGGCGTCGAGTCTGTTACGAAATTCTGGTGAGAATGTCGCTTCGACGGCTTTGAGTCCCTTGCCTGTGACATCTGCTTTTTTTTGCGCACCGAAGCCGAGGTGTGCGCTGCTCATTTCGCGCACGCCGGCGTTGGAGGTCATGATGATGATGACGTGTCGAAAATCTGCTTTGCGTCCGGAATTGTCTGTGAGTGTTCCGTAGTCCATGACTTGGAGGAGCACGTTAAAGATATCCGGATGCGCTTTTTCGATTTCGTCGAGGAGGACAAGCGCATAGGGTGTTTTGCGTATGGCTTCTGTGAGTTGTCCGCCTTGTTCAAAGCCCACGTAGCCGGGAGGGGCACCGATGAAGCGCGAGACGGCGTGTTTTTCCATGTATTCACTCATATCGTAGCGCAGGAATTGGACGCCGAGTTTGTCTGCCAGTTGGCGTGCGAGTTCTGTTTTGCCTACGCCTGTAGGTCCGTAGAAGAGGAAGCTGCCTGCGGGTCGGTCTTCTCTTGCGAGTCCTGCGCGTGAGCGTAGGATTGCTTTGACGGTCATGGAGACGGCTTCGTCTTGTCCGTAAACATGGGCGCGCACATCTTCTTCGAGTGTGGCGAGTTTTTGTTTTTCTTGACCTGAGACGGAGCGTTGCGGGATGCCTGCCATGCGTGCCACGATGCGTTCAACGTCTTCGACGCTGACCTTGATGGACTTTGCTTTCTTTTTCTTGCTTGTTGTGTCCTTTGCTTCTGCGTTTTCGTCAGGTGTGTCTGTTGTGCTTGCGGCAGATTTTTTTTGCACGACGGCGCCGTGCGTTTGTAAATAGACTGCGGCTCCGGCTTCATCCATGACGTCAATGGCCTTATCTGGCAGGAGGCGGTCTTGAATATGGCGTGCGGAAAGTTCCACGGCGGCTTTGAGTGTTGCGGGTGGATAGGTCACTTGGTGATGTGTGGCATAGCGTTCTTGGAGTCCGCGCAGAATATCGAGACATTCTTCTGTACTAGGTTCGCGAATATCGATTTGTTGGAATCGTCTTAGCAGTGCCTTGTCTTTTTCTAGGTGCGTGCGGTATTCCTCATATGTTGTAGAGCCCATACAACGCACTTCGCCGCTGGCGAGCATGGGTTTCAAGAGGTTTGAGGCGTCGAGGGCGCCGCCTGAGGAGGAGCCTGCTCCTACGAGTGTATGAATTTCATCAATAAAGAGTATGGCATTGGGGATTTTTTTCAACGCTTCGACGACGCCTTTGAGTCTGTTTTCAAAGTCGCCTCTGTAGCGCGCTCCGGCAAGGAGAGTTCCCATGTCGAGTGAGAAGACTTGTGCGTCTTGGAAGACAGCGGGCACATTGCCTTCTGCAATGCGCAGTGCCAAGCCTTCAGCCATGGCAGTTTTGCCAACGCCTGCATCGCCCACAAAGAGGGGATTGTTTTTCCTGCGCCGACAGAGCACTTCCACAGTGCGGTCAAGCTCTGTGCTGCGTCCGACGAGAGGGTCAATTTTGCCATCTCTTGCCTTTGCCGTGAGGTCGACGGCGAATCTTTCGAGTGGGTTTTCGTTTCCTTGAGCGTCCTTTGTTGTGCGCACGCCCCGTGAGCCATTGCCTGCGGGGCCGTGCGATATGGCTTCAAGGACATCTGTTTTTGTGATGCCGTGTTTTTTGAGAAAGTGGCGTGCATAGGTGTCTTTTTCATCCATGATTGCGGCGAGGACATCGCCGAGTTCTACAAGTTCGCGTCCTGCGGCGCGAATTTGATGCATGGCATTTTCAAGGACACGTTGAACGCCTTCGGTTTGTAATATTTCTCCGCCCTTGGTGTCTGGTCTTATTTCAAGGTATTGGGAGAAGAAGCCTTCGAGTTGTTCACGCAGGACGACGGGGCTTGCGCCGCAGCCTTCGAGAAGCATGCGTCCGTGCGCTTCGCTGGCAATAGCAAAGAGGACGTGTTCGATGGTTAAAAATTCGTGTTTACGCCTTTGTGCGTCGTGTAAAGCAAATTGTAAGACCTTTTGTAAATGTCTGCCGAGCATGGCATCTCCTTTCGTGTCACCGCATCACGAGTATTTTTTTGCGGTGGCGCAGAATAATAAAGTCATTTTACTATTTTAATGCATAGCGATGTACGACTTTTTAGGTATCCTCTTCGAGGGTACAACGTAATGGGAAGCCGGCTTCTCTCGCTACGAGGCGCACTTGCTTGACCTTTGTCTCTGCTATTTCGTGGGTATAAATACCACAAAGACCAATGCCGTCACGATGGATAGCAAGCATGATGTGTGTGGCCTCATCGACGGATTTATAAAAAATCCTTTGTAATACAGATACTACAAATTCCATGCTTGTATAATCATCATTGTGCAAAAGCACCCTATATTGACGTGGTTCTTGGAGGTCATCCTCGAGGAGGGTGTTGTCTTCGTGTTGCACGTCCCATTCTGTTCTTGCCATAAACTCTCCTTGTTCGCGCCATGGCAATCATTGTCGGAAGCAAAAATATGTCATTGTGTGCGTTTTCCATGAGTATTCACTTTTTGAAAGCGCACGCATACTACATAAGCACCGCTTTGAACTGGTCAAGATACACTTTTTGCGCTTGTTTGGCACGAAAAAAATTTCTTTACACTGTACTAGGCCTCTACCAGAATTTTGAACAGAAATATACTAAAAAAAAATCATACTGTTTTACTATGTTTAAAGTGTCACTCTTATTTGTATGTCTCCACGTCATTCTAATTTCACCTAACGCCGAAAATGTGATATAAAGTTGGTCAGAT
>CAYJHT010000332.1:0-3199 GCA_964369615.1 uncultured Desulfovibrionaceae bacterium | reverse complement strand
GAATTTTATGTTCTGGCACTTGATAGTGCTTCATAATGATATTCTTTGTCAAGTGGCTTACAGCAATAACTTTATCAGCAGCGTGCAAGCCTGCACGCTCAATATCTGCCACAACTGTATTCACATTCTCCCCGCTCCTGTCATATTCTGTCGCGTGAATATGAACAACAAGGGGCTTATTTGTCAGCGATTTTGCAAGCATCCCCGCAGGATAGGTCATCCAGTCGTGCGCATGTATAACATCATAACTTTCTTGCAAGGCTATACTGCCACTAAGTCTGCTATAGCGATACACTTCCGCCATAAGATCAGGCCCATAGCCGCCCTTGAGAGTATAGGTCGTGCTCGAATCATCACTACGGATGTATTCTGTCGAATGCACAGTGCTTTCCATAGTGCGAAAGCGCTGACGCTCTTCGTAGCTTTCCACAGTGTCATAAGCATAAAGCAAGGACGACAAATGATATACATGAAAGTTGTCGTGCCACAAGAATTTTTCACTCTTATCGAGGCGAGAGTGAGTGCTGGCATGGATGGGCGTCCCCGAAGCTGAACGCAGATGTATACCATTGTTCATGCCATGAGATTCCGGCATGCATGGCAACACAAAGACAACTTCCGTATTCTTTTTCAGCAAGCCTTGCGTCATACCATAGCATGCCGTGCCAAGGCCCCCGCTGATATGGGGAGGAAATTCCCAACCAAACATTAAAACGCGCATACTTATCTCCCTTGAGATCCTTTAGGGTCTTGTAATCTATATAAAACCATTTCTTCCCACGATGTATAGACATCCGGAGCCGCATTTTTAAGCATCGTAAGAGAGCGCAAAACTTCTGCCACGCTCCACGCTTGGTTGATACAGCCATTGGGACGATGCGGCGGAGAGGCGTCAAAAACTTCTGAAATGCCGCCAATACCGGCATCAAGCAAGTGGACGCTGAACAGCGGTTCAATGGTGTCAAGCAAGTTGCGTACTGCCCCTTCCGTATCCCATGCCGTGCGCAACAAAGCTTCCGTATAATGACCAAGGAGCCACGGCCAGACTGTTCCTTGATGGTAGGCGCTGTCGCGCTCATCAGGATTACCCTCGTAGAAATTACGATAGCTTGGATGCGCAGGCGACAAAGTGCGCAGGCCGTAGGGTGTCAGCAAATTATTACGCACACATTCCACAACATTTGCCTGCAATTCCTCGTCAAGGATAGGATATGGCAAGGAAACAGCAAGTATTTGGTTGGGGCGAATACTCGTATCGGCGCCGGACGGATGCCACACATCCGCAAGGTAGCCGCCATTGCTATTCACCCAAAACTTTTGCGTAAAGGCTTTGCGTAAGCGCAACAAATCTTGATCACTCATGGGCGAAGGATCGCCGTAGAGCTGTGCTAAATAATCCGCAAAGGCGAGGGCATTGTACCACAAGGCATTCAATTCCACGGCACATCCGTGACGCGGTGTAACGGGTTTGCCATAAGCGTGCGCGTCCATCCATGTAAGCTGCGTGTCCTCAGTGCCTGCATAAAGAAGCCCGTCTTCATCAACAAAGAGGTTGGGATGTACGCCGCCTTTGTAAGTTTCAATAATTTCTTGAATGGCTCCCCACAGCTTTTCAAGTATCCAGCCCTCGTGTCCGGGCATGGTCTCAAGAAGCTTTTGCACTGACCAGATATACCACAAGGACGCGTCGATAGAATTATAGGCATGCGGCCCGCTCCCTTCGTGAAACATATTCGGCACAAGGCCGTTCTTTATGCTCTTTGTCACTGATTCCAAGATGCGCAACCCCTTTGTCTTGCGCCCTGCGCAAAATGTCAGACCGGGCAATGCAATAAATGTATCACGTCCCCATGCATCAAACCAGTGATAGCCTGCAATGACATTGATACTTGCCTCTTGCGCAGCCTCCTTTGTACGCGCTTCGCGACTCACCATAAAGCTTGCGCCTTGGCGCTGCAATTGCCCTATAAGACTTTCTGTATACATGCAAAGAGCATTGCGACGCTCTGACTCATTTTTCCACAAATCTGCCAAGGTAGAGCCGCGTGTCGTTCCACAGACAGCGTCGGGACTTTCAGTAGATGCGCACAAATAAATGGAATCACCAAGGGTGATAGGCACCTCAAGACAACCGGGCGCAAACAAATCTTCTTCAAATGGGAAACCGCGTTCCTGTTCTACAAGATATTCTACATTGAAGTACCAATCAGGATGCTTCACCACATGGGCGGCTTGCTGTGCAAAGAAGTGCACTCGTGGCAGATTATTCGTTGGGGTGACTACAATACCATTGTAATACGTGCCCACATGATGAGACGCTTGTCCTTCAGCGCGTGTAAGGGTATGAAAATGCCTGAGCGCAAACAAAGGACGCACACGCAAGGTTAGCGCCGGCAAGGCATTGTCGTCGCCCTCCACAGTGTACTTTAAAATAAGCGTGCTCTTCTGACGTAAGAGTATCAATTCGCGCTTTATGGTTAAATTACCTACGCGATAGGTGAACACAGGCCAGTCATGCAAGCTCACGTCGTGCAAGTACTCATGCCCGCGAGGATGAAAAACATTGGGATGCTTGCGCGTTGAAAAGAAAAATTCCTTGCCTCCGCCGGCAATGGAATCTTCTGTAGTAGAAAGAAGCACGTGCCGCCCCGGCGGATTTTGTACGTTAGCAACGAGAAGCCCGTGGTACTTTCTTGTTGGACAATAGGGAACTGTGCCTGAGGCATAATCACCGGTACCATTGGTCAAAAGCCATTCCTTGCTTAAAGAACGTCGAATATTGAGGCAGGCAACTCTATCAAAAGAAAATTCCATGGATTCCTCCCGTCCGAGAAATAAAAAAATAAACACATGACCACGATACATGGTCATGTATTCAAATTGTCAGTATTTTGTAAGCAATGTATATGAGTGGAAATAGCGCTGTCCAAACACACTACCTTAGTTCTTTTGCCTTGTCGAGTGAGAATATAAGGATTTTTAAGATAATGTGAAAAAAATATCGTTCTAAAAGCACAATCCCCACACAAATCCTACAAAATTACAGGCTGATAGACAGCCAAAGAACAAAGAAGAAATATTGAGCGACCACTCAATATTTATCACCTTGTCATTCAACTAAAACCTTTCCTGAGAGAGTTTCAGCTAGTGCCTTGTAAAATCTAAAAACTGTTTTTTATTTTTCTTTTTTGCGGGGGGA
>CAYJHT010000331.1:0-3203 GCA_964369615.1 uncultured Desulfovibrionaceae bacterium | reverse complement strand
CCCACAAGCCTTTCAGAAAAACCAAAATAAACTTTTAGAAAAGACAAGGCACTAGCGCGCTTTGCGTACGATTTCTACTTCTATTTCTACACCGCCCCAATCTTTGTCGACCTTACCTACAAGCTCTACGAAGTCTTGGGGGGATATATGCAGACCACCCCATGCATCATCATCGATATCAATACGCGCTTCGCCGCTCTTGTCTTTGAAGACGTAAATATCCTTGCCCTCATGACGTAGGATATGCCCCTTCAATGTCACCCATGTGTCGTCAGGCAGTTGTTTAGCCTGCATAACGCCTATAAGGTTGGGGCCTGGGCCTGTGAAGCCGCCTTGTGCTGAGGTTGGGCCTGTAAAACCGCCTTGGCGTGCGTGATTATTCGCTAAGGCGTAGGGACTGAGGAGAAAAAGGCCTGTCATTAGTACGGAGCACAAAAAGAGTGCTTTTTTGGTGTAGGGTATCTGTTGTGCTTTCATGTGATAGCCTCATGAATGAATGTTATACGGAAAATCGCTTATAAGAGAGCTACTATCGTATTTAGACTGCGATTTTTACTTTTTGCCACTATGTATTATGTTCTGCCATAAGAGGCTCGTGGTTGTCAAGGTCATAAAAACCGTGTACACCAAAGGGCAGGTCGTAATCAGGTATGGCGTTAAAACGGATAAATCCCATAGTTTTTCCTTCTGGAATAGCTGAAAAGGGCACCATTCCTAAGGGGACGGGCACCTCTAAAGGACTGACAACAACCTCGCTAATTTGTTCGTCATAGCGCTTTTCAAGGTAGGGAAGGAGCAAGTTACCTTCTTCTGCCGTGAATGCTTCAAGAATGCTTAAAAGGGCGTCGTCGGCCTGTGCGCCTTCGGGAGTATCAGCATCCGGTTTGCCCACAACGTCCATTTGACGTAAGTCTTGCAATTCTTGCTCTACGGCAGCCTCGTCGATATTTGTTCGAAAAAGATGGACGATAACGTCCCTGCGCCCCTTGAAGCTTTTTAAAGTGGCCTGTATAAGGTAGACGCGTTCGAGTTCTTCAAAGGGTGAGGCCGCAATAATTTTCTGGTCCATAAAAAAACTCCTTGGTGGATAATAATAGTGATGATTCAAAACAATCTTTTTTCTCTTGAAAGTGAGTATACGCCAACAGGCGATCAACCACAAGCGATTGCACAGCTCGTAGATAATATTCATGCCGGTGTAGAAAAGCAAATATTGCTCGGTGTCACAGGCTCCGGAAAGACATTCAGCATGGCACATGTTATCGCACGCTGCCAACGCCCCGCCCTGATTTTAGCGCCCAATAAAACTTTGGCAGCGCAGCTTTATAACGAGTTCAAAGCGCTGTTCCCCCACAATGCTGTGGAATATTTTGTCAGCTATTATGATTATTATCAACCGGAAGCCTATGTGCCCTCGTCGGACACCTATATCGAAAAAGATTCTTCCATAAATGATAATATTGACAAACTACGCCATGCCGCCACTCACGCCTTACTCACGCGTCGAGATGTCATCATTGTCGCCTCCGTTTCTTGTATATATGGACTTGGTTCGCCAGAATATTACTCTGAAATGATTATCCCAGTAGAAGTTGGGCAACACGTGTCCATGGACAGTATCATAAGCCGCCTTGTGGAAGTCCAATATGAACGCAATGACTTTGACTTTCACCGAGGCACCTTCCGTGTGCGCGGCGATGTGCTTGAAATTATCCCCGCTTATAAGCATGAGGAAGCCTTGCGCATTGAGTTTTTTGGCGATGATATCGAATCTATGCATGAAATTGACCCGCTTACCGGCGATATTTGCGCAAGTGTGGGGAAAACAGTCATCTATCCTGCGAGTCACTATGTTTCTGCACAAGACAATTTAAAGCGCGCGATGGGCGATATCCGTCAAGAATTGTTGGAAAGCCTCCAAGCCTTTCACAGCGCAGGCAAGCTTGTAGAAGCACAGCGCCTTGAACAACGCACCCAGCTTGACCTTGAAATGATGGAGGAAATCGGCTATTGTAATGGCATTGAAAACTATAGCCGCCACCTAGACGGTCGAAGCGAAGGAGACCCACCCCACTGCCTTATCAACTATTTTCCCGACGATTTCCTCTTTTTTGTGGATGAGTCCCATATTTCCATGCCCCAAGTGGGCGCGATGTACAAGGGCGACCGCTCACGTAAACAAACACTTGTAAATTTTGGCTTTCGCCTGCCTTCTGCTCTGGACAATCGCCCCCTGCAATTTGATGAATTTACGGAGCGTATAGGGCAAACTGTCTATGTATCTGCCACTCCCGGTCGTTTTGAAAAGGAACAATCTCAAGGCGTGATTGCAGAGCAAATTATCCGCCCCACCGGCCTGCTTGACCCACTTGTAGACGTGCGCCCCACCAAGGGACAAATGGAAAACCTCCTTTCTGAGTGCAAGGCGCGAGTAGCAGCAGAAGAGCGCGTTCTTATCACAACTTTGACAAAGCGTATGGCAGAAGACCTCACAGAATATCTTGTACAAATGGGTGTTAATACACGCTATCTTCATTCAGATATAGACACCCTTGAACGGATGAACATACTACGCGCTCTGCGACAAGGTGAGTTCGATGTTCTCGTGGGTATCAACCTTTTACGCGAAGGTCTCGACCTTCCGGAAGTATCACTTGTGGCTATTTTGGACGCGGATAAGGAAGGTTTTTTGCGCTCTGAGGGCTCTCTTATCCAAACCTTCGGGCGCGCCGCACGCAATGCGGGGGGCAAGGTCATTCTTTATGCAGATACTGTCACAGCGTCTATGAAGCGGGCTATGGATGAAACTGCACGCCGCCGCGAGCTTCAAGAAGCATGGAACACAGAACACAATATTATTCCGCGCACGGTGAGTAAGAGTATGGACTCGCATTTTGACAAGCTCTATGTGCAAGATGGCGTCCAAAATAAGGGCGGCAGACGCGGCAAAGCAGCTCAAGGCGCCGCCATTCCACCGCCGCCACAGCACATGACAAGCGAGCAAATGGCGCGACAAATCGCAGATTGGGAAAAAGAAATGCGCGCAGCAGCAAAGGAATTGGAATTTGAAAAAGCCGCAGCTTTGCGGGATCAAATTCGCGATTTACGTGAATTGCTGATTATGAGTTAACCCATAGGGTGTTTTTTCTAAAAGATTTTTTTGAAAAGCACTTGGGGGGAAACTTTTTTTGGGAAAAAAAAGT
>CAYJHT010000330.1:0-3209 GCA_964369615.1 uncultured Desulfovibrionaceae bacterium | reverse complement strand
CGTTCGGACGCGGTTGCATGACCAACCACTGGGCAGATCTTGAAAATGCCGATTGCATTCTCATTATGGGATCAAATGCGGCAGAAAACCACCCTATATCCTTCAAATGGGTTATGAAGGCACGCAAAAAAGGCGCAAAAGCCATTCACGTTGACCCACGCTATACACGCACATCTGCACGCTGCGACAAGCATGCACATATCCGCTCAGGATCAGATATTGCATTTCTTGGCGGCCTCATCAAGTATATCTTGGATAATAACCTGTTCTTTGAAGAATATGTACGCAATTATACGAACGCCTCCTTCCTCGTCAATGAGGAATTTTCCTTCGAAGAAGGCGTCTTCTCCGGTTATAATGCAGACAAACGTGCGTATGACAAGTCCACGTGGTCATTCCAACTGGACGAGAACAAAGTCCCCATGCGCGATAATACCTTCAAAGACCCCAATTGCGTACTCAATATCATGCGCAAACACTATGCCCGTTATAACTTAAACAAAGTTTCCGATATGACAGGCGTTTCCAAAAAAGACCTTGAAAGCATCTATCAAATGTATGCCGCCACTGGCAAAGCAGATAAGGCCGGCACCATCATGTATGCCATGGGTTGGACACAACACACTTACGGCGTGCAAAATATCCGCACTATGGCTATCGTGCAGTTGTTACTTGGAAATATTGGTATCGCAGGCGGCGGCGTCAACGCTTTACGCGGTGAATCCAATGTACAAGGCTCCACAGATCAAGCCCTCTTGTCGCATATCTATCCCGGCTACTTGCCCGTCGCAAATACGACGCATGTGGACTTTGACACCTATTGCCAAAAAACAACACCCGTCTCTCATGACCCCATGAGCACAAACTGGTGGCAACATCGCCCCAAGTATGCCGCAAGCTTCATCAAGAGTATGTATCCAAACCAAGAAGTCAAGGACGCATTCCAATACTTCCCGCGCGTGGACGCAGGCGTCAAAATGACAGACTATTTTTGGATGAGCATTATAAGCCAAATAAACAAGGGTAACATTAAAGGGCTTTTTGCATGGGGCATGAATCCCACCTGCGGCGGCCCTGATGCCAATACGGCGCGTGACGGTTTTGCTAAACTCGACTGGCTCGTCAATGTCAACCTCTATGAGAATGAAACGTCCTCCTTCTGGAAAGGCCCAGGCCAAAATCCGGAAGAAATCGGCACAGAAGTCTTCTTCTTGCCCTGCGCAGCCTTTAATGAAAAGGAAGGCTCTGTCGTCAATTCAGGCCGTTGGATGCAGTGGCGTTACGCAGGCCCCAAACCCCTCGAAGGCACACAGCCTGACGGTGAAATGATCTATTGGATTGCAGAAGAATTGCAAAAACTCTATGCAGAAGAAGGCGGCGCCTACCCTGAACCTGTGCTCAATCTGGGCATTGATATGTGGGCAGAAAATCATCTCTTCTCTGCCACAAAAGTCGCAAAACTCATGAACGGCTACTTTGTCAAAGACGTACAAATCGGCGACAAACTCTACAAAGCAGGCACACAAGTGCCAAACTTCCTTGTCCTGCAAAACGACGGCTCCACCGCCAGTGGCAATTGGCTGCACGGCGGCTCATGGACAGAGGCCGGAAATATGATGGCGCGTCGCGATTCAAGCCAAACAGAAATGCAAGCAAATGTAAACCTCTATCCTAACTGGTCCTTTGCATGGCCTGTCAACAGACGTATCGTCTATAACCGCGCCTCAGTTGATGCCAAGGGGCAACCATATAATAAAAACAAAGCCGTTGTGCAGTGGCAAGACGGCAAATGGGTAGGCGATGTCATCGACGGCGGCGGCGGTCCCGGCACACGGCATCCCTTCATCATGCGCACAAGCGGCATGGGCACACTCTTCGGACAAGGCCTCGCCGACGGCCCCATGCCGGAATACTACGAACCCATAGAAAGCCCGCTGACAGAACACGCCTTCTCAAAGCAATTTAACAGCCCCGTGGCCTTCATTATGGAAAATGCCAAACTCTCCACCGACAGAAAGGAATTTCCCTTCATCGGCACCACCTATCGCGTGACAGAACACTGGCAAACCGGCCTCATGACACGACGCATGTCATGGCTTGTGGAATGCGAACCGCAACTCTTTGCGGAAATAAGTCCTGAGCTTGCCAAACTACGCGGCATTGCCAATGGCGACAAGGTGAGGCTTACATCCATCCGCGGTGAACTCATCGCAGTGGCCATTGTGACAGAACGCTTAAAGCCCTTCATTATTGACGGCAAAGCTGTCCACATGGTCGGCTTCCCGTGGCACTTTGGCTGGCTCAATCCCAAGGACGGCGGCGACTCCGCGAACTTGCTGACACCCGCCGTGGGCGACCCCAACGTGGGCATCCCCGAAAGTAAAGCATTCATGGTCAACATCGAGAAGGTGGATTAATATGAAAGCATTTTTTATCGACTTGACATTGTGTACCGCGTGCCGAGGCTGCCAAGTGGCCTGCAAACAATGGAAGGATCTGCCCGCAGAGCAAACACATAATTGGGGTTCACACCAAAACCCCAAGGAACTGTCGGGCACTACCTACAAACTTGTCCACTTCACAGAACTGCCGGGCAAGGACGGAAACCGCGTGGATTGGGTCTTCTTTCCCGAGCAATGCCGCCACTGCATCGATCCCCCATGCATCTATGCTATGGAAGACGTCGAAGGCGCATACGTACATGACGAAGAAACAGGCGCCATAGTCTTCACCGACAAGACAAAGGACGCAAACTATGAAGACACACGAGGCTATTGTCCCTATGATATCCCGCGTCAAAATGCCGCACAGGAAATTGTCAAATGCGACATGTGTAATGACCGTGTCCATGAAGGCAGATTGCCAGCCTGCGTGCACACCTGCCCCACAGGTGCCATGACATTCGGCGACTATGACGACATATACGCCCTTGCTACAAAACGCTTACAAGAAGTTTTACCAAGCTTCCCAGAAGCAAGTCTTGGCGACCCGGACTCCGTGCGCGTCATCTATCTATTCCCACGCGACCCCGCCTCCATCTTCCCCAAGGCTGTAGCAAGCAGCGCACCGCTCACACGACGCGGGCTTTTTGCCATGTTTGGTACGGGACGCAAAGCTGTAAGCTAAGAAATCTCGTTTTCTTTTTGAAAAACTTGTGGGGGGGGGGGGGGTGTTTTTTTTTTAAAAATTAGAACACCCCCCCCCCCACA
>CAYJHT010000329.1:0-3211 GCA_964369615.1 uncultured Desulfovibrionaceae bacterium | reverse complement strand
ATAGAAAACTCCTTTACTGAAACAATAAGTTATGAAATGTAAAAAAACCCACAAAAGACGTATACTGCAAATGGGCCGCGAAGTACAGAGAAATAATCTGAAAAATAAAAGTTTTTTTACGTGGTGTAAAACTGCTTTCACAAACAAAATTTACTTTAGTTGCAATTGGTTTTGAGGTTTTTTCCTTTATAAAATGGAAAAAATGTCATTTTTGTCATGCAAGGACACCCGTGAAAACGATTTTACCGCCTGCATATGTGTTTTTTGAGAGCTGTGTTGTGTCACTGTAGAAGAATGTCTTGGGAAAAATTATTTTTTAGTTGTAATTTTTACCGCTTACCGTTCTTGGCTAAAGCAGAAGATACTAACGAAGGCTTTTTTTCACTGAGAAAACACAGCTAAAACCTTGGAAAAAACAATTTATGAGCAAGAGTCGCGTAAAAAAATTTGTATTTTTTCTGTGAGCTCTACCAAGAGGCTTTGTGTCAGTTGGTAGACCAGCGCAATTTCATCTTGAGTAATGGCATGTATGTGTATACCGCACACACAATGCGTCGTACATGAAAAATTCTTTTGTACATGCTTTGCCACCATGGTTGCTAGCTCTTCCTCCTTATGGTGTGGCAAGCTATGACTAAGCACGTCTGTATGCGTTGCTGTACTGACTGCACCTATATGGGGTTTTTCGCCGCCATCAAGTAAGATACAAATGTCTTGTCCCATCCATAGGGCTCGGGCACGTAAGTACACACGCCCTTGACTTATGTCACACGCTATAACTTTTTCCCTTGCATCGCAGCTCATGTAATACATATAAATTTTAATGACAAAAAAGCAAGAGGCAAAAACCGTGTTTTGTGTGTTGCTTTCTTTGTATCATTATATAGGTAGTTTTATGGCATTAAGAAATTGCGCGTATCTTGTCCATGTCTATGCCGGACGCTAAAATGGCTATACGTGCAAAAGATGAGGGAGCATAGTGAATGATTTGGCTACAACGAGCCAGTATTAGCATTTCCACCACGGCATCAAAGCCTTTTTCCACATTACTAATGCCAGGAACATAATTATGTAGTGGAATGTTGACACCTTGAAATATTTTAGAGCGAATTATGCAATGCGGGTAGAGGCGCAGAACCATTTTCTCCACTCTTTCATTGTCGGTGCAAAGGAAAATTTCTTGCCCAGGGGTGTAAATATTTTGCAAAGCTTCCAGCATACGCGGTAAAGGGCTTTGTAGGTCGCTGTGCCGTATGTGTATGCCTAGCGGCTGTTGCTTAAAATGTGCATGGTAAAAGTCATTTACTTCTTGTACGACAGGTTGGGTAGGGTGCACGTGTTTTACAAATAGAGCGTGAGCTAGCTTGTGGTCGTTAAGGGTGGCAAACTCAGGGAAACGCTCCCTGAGTGAATTGCCTAAAGCCAACAAAGTTCGTAAATCCCACCCCCAATGCACAAGAATGGCGGGGGCATGCGCATCTTGTTCCAAAGCTGAGGGTTGACTTATATCATAACTCGAATGGCTCAGGCCTTGGGGGCTCATATGGTCATTATCTTTAAAAAGGTATTCAACAGCTATGGCTTCGTGAATATATTCTTGCCAAAAGCTCGGCGCTAAACTTGCTCCTTGCGCGTATGCTTCTTGTACCTCTTCGCAAGAAGCCATGTCTACGCCGCCAATGTGGAACCACAAGGGGAATACATTGCTAAAATCATCTGAATAGAGCCCGTCGCGCCAATCCACACAAAGGCAACGCCCCGTAAGTAAGCAATAGGCAATGCCGCCCAATATGGCTTGTAATCGATTGGACAAACCACCAGAGGCGCGTAAAACAAGATATTTTTTTTCACTAACCATGACTTTGTGCTCGCTGGGCTAAAAGGTGAAGGTAGACAACGAAATCTGTAATGGCATCGGGCCCTTTTTGCAATCGACACTGCACATAGGCTTGGATATATGTTTGAAAGTGCATATGTTGTCCGTAGACAGGGTAAAGACGCTGAGCACTGGCAAAAGGTAAGGAATAATATTCGCCCACTTGAGGATGAATGGGAAGAATGAATTCTTCTTTATGTTGCAATAGTGCTTCTCTTGGAGCGGTGTCCACACCTTTAAAATCTAAGTGTTGCAATATGGCGTCCGCCACGTATAACGATAGCTTGGGAGCTGGGTGATTTACGGTATAAAAAAGCTGCTCACTTTGCCAATGTTGTTCTATGAAATCCAAAGTTCTGATGTGCAGGCTTGCTTCTTTTTGCTGCTCCTTGTCTAAGGATATTTGGCGTAGAGCTTTTATATCGTATTTGTTGCTGATCTTCCCCTTTATATAAAGGTGTACAATCTCAGCCGTGGAAAGCCCTCGTTGGCAAAGTTCTTCTAAAAGCATATCCCCATAAGCCATATGCGTTTTATTGGTCCATAAAGGCCAATAGCCATTGAAAAACATATTGGGTATTTCCAAAGTGATAGCTTGTGGGCTAAGCTTTTGCAAAAGCTTTTCTGTGGCCAGTTCGCCCCACTGGTTCCCTAGTTTTTGGTAGAGAAAAAGGTCACATTGAGCAAGTGCCAGCGGCTCTATTTCTTCTTCTAGGTAGTTGGTATATTTTTTTATACTATACTCTTTGGCAAAGGCTTGCGTGTTTTGCAAAAGAAATTGCAAGGTATCCCCTTGGCAGTTGGCATGTATAAGGCATGTTTTTTGCGGCATAGCACCCTCGCTCCATAGAATAAAGGAGAGTATAAGCCAGATGGCGTGAAATGTACTTAAAAAAATATTCCACGAATACAAAGTATTATAAAAAAGATGACAAAAATGTAAAAATAGTGCTTGACCAAGAGGGCTCTTTCGTCCATATTGCGCTTCCGCCGTTGATGGCGGGACGCTGAGGCAAACAGCGCGGCTCGCAAGGGCAGAAGTTAAATGCAGCTTTGCAAAAAGTTTTTTAAAAAAGTTGTTGACAAGGTCGGCGACTTGAGGCAGATTGCCTCTCCGCGCTGAGGGAAAACAGCGCAGGCCAAATCGAGAATTTCTCGGGAAGGTTCTGAAAAAAAAGATAAAAAAGTTGTTGACAAAGTTCACAGCTTGAGGCAAATTGCCTCTCCGCGCCACGGAAAATGTTTCGGGTGCTAGCTGAGAAAACAGCCAAGGGTTTTACGAAGCTCTGAAAAAAACTTTGAAAAAATAAAAAAAAGTTGTTGACACGCCGAAGC
>CAYJHT010000328.1:0-3223 GCA_964369615.1 uncultured Desulfovibrionaceae bacterium | reverse complement strand
AAAACTTTTTTTTCCTAAAAAAAGTTTTCCCCCAAGAAAAAAATGAAAAAATAAAAAAATGAAAAAAGTTTTCCCCAGAGCCCTTTCAAAAAAACAAAATTAGCATGCCGTGGCATAACTCTTTGCAACTTTTTTTCCTTGCTTGACTTCTTTCACAGAAGCTTTTAGCCTCGTGCTTCTCTATCATTTTAATATCAAATACCGAAAAAGGATTTTACATATGCAAGATTTCGAACTTCTTATTGAAAAAAATGTGCAAGAAGTGTCCGGCGTGGCGCGAATATGGCGTCATAAAAAAACCGGAGCAGAGCTGCTCTCTATTTGCAATAATGATGAAAATAAATGCTTTGGCGTAACTTTACGCACGCCGCCGTCAGACTCAACAGGGGTCGCCCATATACTTGAACACTCCGTACTGTGCGGTTCAGAAAAGTTTCCCGTGCGGGAACCCTTTGTAGAATTACTCAAAGGCTCCCTCCAAACTTTTTTAAACGCTTTCACCTTCCCCGATAAAACATGCTACCCCGTAGCAAGCACAAATTTACAAGACTTCTACAACCTTATCGACGTCTATATCGACGCCGTCTTTCATCCGCGAATCACAGAAGATATCTTTCACCAAGAAGGCTGGCACGTAGAAGCAGACAGCCCCGACGGCCCGTGGCAATTTAAAGGCGTCGTCTATAATGAAATGAAGGGCGTCTACTCAACACCAGACTCCATGCTGGCAGAAGCATCCCAACAAGCTGTCTTCCCGGACATGCTCTATAGCCTTGACTCCGGCGGACATCCACCCACCATATTGACCTTGAGCTACGAAAATTTCAAAGCTTTTCACACCTCCTTTTATCATCCTTCCAATGCACGCTTCTTCTTTTGGGGAGACGACCCAGAAGAAAAACGCTTGGAAATTATTGCGGCAGAGCTTGCCCGCTTTGACGCACGCCCTGCCAATTCTGCAATCCCCTTGCAAAAACATCTTGATCTGCCGCGTCATCTAGAATTTCCCTATGCCACAAGCGCCCAAAGTGATGACGACGATGCCGAAAGTAATGAAAATAAAACAATGTTCACTGTAAACTGGCTTCTGTGCGAAACCGCAGAAACAGAAACAGCCCTCCTCCTTGAAATGCTCGAACATATCCTTGAAGGACTGCCCGGCTCGCCCTTACGCAAAGCCCTTATTGAATCAGGTCTTGGGGAAGACACCACAGGCATCGGCCTTGAAACAGACTTGCGACAAATGTATTATTCCGTAGGTCTTAAAGGACTTGCGCACAAAAATGTGGCGGAAGCAGAATTGCTCATTTTTGACACCCTAGCCAGCCTTGTTGAAACAGGTATCCCCGCCGACGCCATAGAAGCCGCTGTCAATAGCGTCGAATTTCATTTGCGTGAAAACAATTCCGGACGTTTTCCGCGAGGCCTCTCTGCTATGGTGCAAAGCCTTTCTACATGGCTCTACGACGGCGACCCACTAGCCCCCCTCGCATGGGAAGAACCGCTGGCAGCCATTAAGGCACGCCTTGCCAAGGGTGAAAAGATATTTGAAGAAGCCATAGAACAGTATTTCTTAAAAAATGAACACCGTAGCACTGTCGTACTCGTGCCCGACCCCTTCCTTGCCGCGCAACGAGAAGAAGCAGAAGCCGCGCACTTGCAGCGCCTTCACGAAGCCTGCACACCCGCAGAACGCGAGGAATTAGTAGTAGAAACAGAACGCTTACGCGCCCTTCAAGAAGAGCCGGACAGCGACGAAGCCCTTGCAAGCATTCCGGCATTGACCCCCAAGGATGTACCCACAAAAAATGCCCTTCTCCCCATTCATATAGTACCCACAAGTAGCCCCGCACGCACAGAATACATCGTCCATGAACTCGATACCTCCGGTGTCGTCTATGTCAATGCCTTGCTCTCACTGCGCAGCGTGCCGGAAAAACTCTTGCCCTTAGTCCCCCTGTTTGGACGCGCTCTCACAGAAATGGGAACCGCCACCAAGGACTTTGTCACCTTAGGCACCCACATGGCACGCAAAACCGGCGGCGTGTGGGCGGCGCCCTTCTTCACAACGCACAAAGAATCCAAAGAGCCCCTTGCCTACCTCTCCGTAGGCGGCAAGGTCGTGCGTGATAAAATCGACGACCTCTTTGCTATATTTCATGAAATCCTCTTTTCCCAGCGCCTTGACCAGCAAGAACGATTCATGCAAATGGCCTTAGAAGCAAAAGCACGACTGGAGCATGGCCTCTTAGCCGGCGGACACAGTACAGTCTCAACGCGCATCCGCGCCAAAGGCACACGCATAGGCCAGCTCGAAGAACTCACAGGCGGTATTTCCTATCTGAGCACCGTGCGTGAGCTCATACAAAGAGTGGAAAGCGATTGGCCCAGCGTACTCGCAGACCTACAAGAACTCTACAAGCTCACCGTCCACAAGCAAGACTGCATCATTGACTGCACTGCCGATGGGCGCAGTTTAAGCCTCGTAGAAAAACACGCAACAAAACTGCGCGATGCGCTCCCCACGCACGACCTCGCCGCCCAGCAGTGGAATACTATTTCCTTACCGCGCGCCGAAGTCTTCACCGCCCCCGCACAAATTAACTTTGTGGGCAAGGGAGCAAACCTTTTTGATATGGGCTATACCTATCACGGCAGCGCGCAAGTTATTTTGCGGCATTTGCGCATGGGCTATTTGTGGGAGAAAGTCCGCGTCCAAGGCGGCGCATACGGCGCATTTTGTGCGCTGGATCGCTTAAATGGCATGCTTGTTCAAGCCTCATATCGCGACCCGGGCGTCAAGGAGACCCTCGCCGTCTATGATAAAACGTGTGAATACTTGCGCACCTTTGACCCCACACAGCGCGAACTTGACGGCGCAATCGTCGGAGCCATCGGCGACCTTGACAGCTACATGCTGCCAGACGCCAAAGGAGCAGCATCGCTCACGCGCCACCTATGCGGTGATACAGAAGAAGCACGCCAACGCATGCGCGACGAAATCCTGTCCACAACAAAGGCGCACTTTAATGACTTTGCAGATATTATGAAGCAAGTAGCAGACAGCGGTGTCATATGCATACTCGGCGGTACAAAAGCCCACGACGTAGGCACACAAGAAAACTGGAAGGTAAAGGAAATTCTGTAAAGTATTTTTTCAGTTTTTACTTTTTTAAGTTTTTTTCTTGGGGGGAAACTTTTTTTCCTAAAAAAAGTTTCCCCC
>CAYJHT010000327.1:0-3224 GCA_964369615.1 uncultured Desulfovibrionaceae bacterium | reverse complement strand
AAGAAAATGTACAATAAAAAATCTAGAAAATATCGTCCATAGAATAAAGTCTTCCTTTTGTCTTTTCTTTCAACCACTTAGCAGCCCTCACGGCGCCTTGTGCAAAGGTTTCGCGTGAATGGGCATGGTGTGTGACCTCAATTCTTTCGCCAGGACCCATGAAATACATCGTATGAACACCTACGACATCACCGCCGCGGATAGTCTGAATACCCAATTCTTTTTGCGCGCGCTCGCCAATAATACCCTCGCGATGATAGCAGGCCACATCGTCCAATGCCCAATCACGCGCAGCAGCAAGGCACTCTGCAAGACGCAAGGCTGTGCCGCTTGGCGAATCCTTTTTCCTGTTGTGGTGCAGTTCCACCATTTCTAAGTCGTATTCTTCGCCCAACATGCGTACAAGCTGCGGCAAGACATGCAAGAGCACATTGACACCAATGCTCATATTTGGCGCCCAAAAAAGAGGCGTTTGTGTGGCAAGCTCATGCAGAAGCTCTTTTTGCTCCTGTGTAAAGCCCGTCGTGCCAATGACCATGCCATGTCCATATTGTGCGGCGCATTTGGCAAGTTGTATGCTGACTTCTGGCGCGCTAAAATCAATAATAACAGCTTGCTTTACAGCGGAAAGAACCTCGTCGGGACGTGTGCCCACAACGCAGGCATGGTGTTTTAGTGCGTCCACATGTGTTTCGTGTTCTAAGAGTCCGGCAAGGGTGCAGGCTGCGTCTGTTTGCACAAGGCTGACAAGACTTTGACCCATTCTGCCGCGAGCGCCGTTAATGATGATGGGGGTACTCATGCTTTATTCTCCTCATTGTCTATATATTCAGGTGATATCGGAGCTGTTTCTTGGGTGCAAAGGCTGAGAAAAGTGTCTTCCTCCAAAACCTCTATGCCCCACGACTGTGCCTTGGCAAGTTTACTGCCCGGGGATTGCCCTACTATAAGAAAGTCAAGTTTCTTGCTCATACTGCCCATAACTTCTGCGCCGGCTTCCGATGCCAAGGCGGTCGCCTTGGCGCGGCTCATACTCAATGTGCCTGTAAAGAGCACCTTTTTACCGGAAAGAGGCGTTTGCGCGTGAGCTGTATGTGCGCCCTCAGATTGTGGGTCAAGACCCAGCTCCTTCAGTTGTTGTAAAATTCGCGTATTTGTTTCGTTGTGGAAAAATGCCTGAATAGACAAGGCCACTTCTGGCCCAATGTCCGGCAGTTTCATGAGTTCCTCTTGCGAGGCTGCCGCAAGAGCGCCCATGTTCGCAAAATGTCGCCCAAGGGTGCGCGCCGTCTGCTCACCCACATGACGGATGCCAAGAGCGCTTATGAAGCGCACCAATGTGGCTTCGTACTTTGCTTTGGCAAAGGCGTCTACAAATTTTTCCGCCAATACCTCGCCCATTCTGTCAAAGAGCAAGAGCTCGTCCGTGCGCAGTGTGAACAAATCTACAGCAGTACGCACCCTGCCTGCGTCCACGAGTTGTTCAATCCATTTTTGACCAATCCCTTGTATATCAAGGCCGGCCTTGGAAACAAAGTGCTTAATGCTTTGACGGCGCATGGCAGGGCAAGCGACATTATTACAGCGCCACGCCGCCTCTCCCTCTTCACGTGCGGCAGGCTCGTGACAGGCGGGGCAGACATGGGGAAAGTCAAAGGGGAGAGCTGTTTCCGGACGCAATTCAAGTATGGGGCCGACAACTTCTGGAATAACATCCCCTGCCCGCTGTACGACGACAGTGTCGCCGACGCGCACGTCCTTTGTCTGTATTTCGTCTTCATTGTGCAAGGTGGCGCGACTGACAAGCACGCCGCTCACAGCGACAGGCTCAAGCACGGCGACAGGCGTCAAGACGCCTGTGCGTCCCACTTGTATTTCAATAGCCAAAAGCTGTGTCTGTACTTGTATGGCAGGAAACTTATAGGCCACAGCAAAGCGCGGCGCCCGTGCGGTAAAGCCCAGCGCTTCTTGAGCGGCAAGATTGTTTTGTTTTATCACGGCGCCGTCAATTTCCATAGGAAATTCTGCACGATTGTTTTGCACGTGTGCGGCGTATTCAAGCACTGCGGCGGCAGATTCGCAAAGTCGCCCCTTTGGCGGTGTGTCAAAGCCAAGACGTGTCAGCGCGTCCATAAGCGTGTCGTGCGTCTGCCATGGCGCGGCTTCGCCCCATTCAATATCTCCCACACCATAAGCAAAGAAACGTAAAGGACGTGAGGCTGTGACGGCTGTATCCAATTGTCGCACAGCTCCTGCGGCGGCATTGCGGGGATTGGCAAAAAGCTTCTTGTTCGCCGCTTCCTGTGTGACATTGAGCGCGACAAAATCCTCTTTGAACATGACAACTTCCCCGCGCACTTCAAGACGCGGCAAGGAGGCATAGGGCATATGTTCCTCTGAACTCAGACGAAGAGGGACATTTTTAATGGTACGCACAGCTTGTGTCACTACTTCCCCGTCGGTGCCGTCGCCGCGGGTGAGTGCCATGGTAAGCGCGCCATATTCATAGATAAGCTCAAGTGCGAGCCCGTCGAGTTTTGGGTCACACCAAAAAATATTTTCTGCTTCCGGCAATTCTTTCTGCATTTTTTGCACCCAATCGTGCCACTCTTCGGCTCCGAAAACATTGTCAAGACCGTACATGCGTTGGCGATGTTTTGCTTTTGGCAACCAGTCGAGAATCTCTCCGCCGACGCGACTGCTCGGAGAATTTGCCTCGCGCAAGTGGGGATAGTGCTCTTCGAGTTCTTGAAGTTCTTTAAAAAGCCTATCATATTTTGCGTCACTGATGATGGGTGCGTCGTAAGTATGGTAGCGCAGGCTGTGCGCGTGTAATTCTTGTGCAAGGTGGCGCATGCGTTTTTCTGCCACGCCCTCCGCCGGCGCACTTGCAGGCTGCGCACTACTCACAGGCGTTGCCATAAAGGGCAGTGTTACTTGTTGTGTCTTTTTCATAAATATATAGTATCCCTAAAATCATAAGAAAAAACAGGGTGAATAGACACCCTTTCTATCGGCTGAAAACATTGTGCCTTTTCGTGTGAAAAAAAGCAAGGTGAAGCAGTAGAGCTCCACGCCATTCTAATTGTGTGAATCATTCTCAATAGTGCTTGCCAAGTAATCCTGAAGCAGTTTGAAATTTCACGATTGTTGTCAGAGAAGGTACGAAAATTCTTATAAAAAGAAGTATGTTTTTTTCATTAAAAAGCGCCAACTATGTAGTT
>CAYJHT010000326.1:0-3229 GCA_964369615.1 uncultured Desulfovibrionaceae bacterium | reverse complement strand
GCGAGGAACGAGCCTTAGGGATACAGAGAGCAGAGCTGTGGGGGGAAACTTTTTTCCCCAAAAAAAGTTTCCCCCCACAAGCTTTTCAGCAAAAACAAACTACTAGTGTATCCGCAAGCTTGCGGTGCGCTGCCGGCATGGCAAAGTCGCGTAGCGCATCAAGACTGAGCCATTGGTATTCTGTGGCGGCAGTAAGCCTTGGTATTGCTCTGGGTGCCTTGTCACGCAGGGCAAGGCCAAAGCAATGTAGTGTAATGCGATATGTCGTATAGCCATGCTTAATAACAGGGTAAATATGCGTTATCTCCACATCAAAACCGGTTTCTTCTGCAAATTCTCTCACAACAGCCTGTTCCGGACTTTCGCCAGCCTCAATGCGCCCTCCGGGAAATTCCCACAAACTCGCCCACACACCTTCCGGCAAACGCTTCTGCACAAACACTTCCCCCTCATCCCATAACACCCCCGTCACCACATGCAAGGGCGTAATCACTGCCTTGCGGCCGGGCACAGGGCGCTCCTGAACAATACCTAAGCGATAACTTTCGCACATTGCCTGCATAGGGCATCGAACACATAAAGGCTTCTTGCGACACACAAGAGCGCCTAATTCCATAAGCGCCTCATTATGCTGCTGAATATGCCCGTCCTTCGTTGCTAGGGCAAGCTCAAGAGCAAGAGCACGCACATAAGAAGCCGCAGGCTCTTGCTTTACAGGGCTGTCAATGTCAAAAATCCGCGCAAGAACACGCTCCACATTGGCGTCAATACACGGCAACTTGTGCCCAAAAGCCATACTGGCAATGGCACCCGTCGTATAAGGGCCAATGCCCGGCAATGCGCGTATAGCCTCAATATCAGAAGGAAAGACGCCGCCGTGCTCTTCCATAATCTGCTTGGCCGCCTTATGAATGTGACGCGCACGAGAGTAATAGCCAAGCCCCTCCCACGCATGCAAAATCTCCTCTTCCGAAGCATCCGCCACATGGCGCACACTTGGAAAACGCTCCATCCAACGCTGAAAATACCCAATTCCGCGATCCACCTGCGTCTGCTGCAACATCACTTCTGAAATCCAGACTCTATAAGGCGTGCGCGCCTCGCGCCACGGTAATTGACGCTCATTCTGTAAAAACCACGGCAAAAGCACGTCGGCAAAGCTTTTTATTTTGTTTGCATATCTCATGGTATTAGTGTATATAGCCGCAGGCTGTGTCAAAGTGTTATGCGCAATGACGTAGTCTTCACAAATTTTTTTTTAATGTCAAGAAATCTAAGGAGCACAGCGCGATGGCACATCCATCCGATCAGAACACATGTAAGGCCAACACTACCAAGAGCCAAGACGAAACCGCACATCTGCGCACCCTTGGCACCGGCAAAATGCCCCCCCTCCATGGCGCACCGGGTCTGGAACAGCTGGAATCATTTCCCAATTGCTACCCGCAACGAGACTATATTGTAAGCATCAGCTATCCGGAGTTTACCTCCCTGTGCCCCGTCACAGGACAGCCGGATCTTGGCACCATCGTCATGGAATATGTGCCCGACGAACGCTGCGTTGAATCAAAAAGCTTTAAACTTTATATGTTTGCCTACAGAAATCACCAAACATTTATGGAAACGCTCACCAATGATATGCTCGACCATATGTGGGCACTTCTTGAACCGCGTTGGTGCCGTATCAAAGGCTTATTCGTCCCCCGAGGCGGCACATGCATACACGTCTTTGCCGAACGATTCAAAGAACATCCACCAGAAAAAACTGCCGCTTTACGACAACTCATCAATGATTGGAAGCAAGAAGCCAAATAACTAAAAATAAATACAAATCCCCTCGGAGGAATGTAATGTCGAAAATGAAAATGGCACTTCCCATGCAAATGAGCATCGGCCTTGTACTTGGTATCATCGCAGGTGTCCTTGCATAAGATTCAACCCTTGGCACCACCGTCTTTAAACCCATGGGCGATATCTTTATCCGGCTCATTCGCATGGTCGTTGTCCCCTTGGTCTTTACGACATTGGTCGCAGGCGCTGCAAGCGTCGGCGATACAGCAAAACTTGGCAGACTTGCCACGAAAACACTCCTCTTCTACCTCTTTACCACCGCCGCCGCTGTCACCATCGGTCTCTTCCTCGCCAATATGACACAGCCGGGTGTAGGCCTAAACCTCGCACTCGAAGGACTGAAAGCAAAAGAGGTCAGCCCTCCGGCACTCACAGAAACGCTCATAAATCTTATCCCCCTCAATCCCATGGAAGCCATGAGCAAGGGAAACATGCTGCAACTTATAGTATTTGCAGTAATTTTTGGCTTTTCACTCAGCACCTTGGGGGAAAATGGTCGCCCTGTACAACGATTCTTTGAAATCTGTGGCGATGTCATGATAAAGCTCACAGGCTACGTGATGCTCTACGCACCTATCGGTGTCTTTGGTCTTATTGCCTACACAGTCACGCTTCACGGCCTTGCAGTACTCCTCCCTCTCGCCAAGGTCATTGTCATCATGTACGCAGGCTGCCTCCTTCTCTTTCTCCTCGTCTACACTCCCATACTTAAACTCTTTGTCCGCCTGCCCCTTGGCAAATTCTTCCGCGGCATGGCAGAACCCTTGATAGTCGCCTTCACCACATGCTCCAGTGCCGCCGCCCTGCCCACAAATATGGCCTCCGTCGAAAAACTCGGCGCCTCAAGAGTCGTAAGCAGCTTCAGCATGCCCCTCGGCAATACCATAAACATGGACGGAACATCCCTTTACATGGGCATCTGTGCCATATTTGTGGCGCAAGTATACGGCATAGATCTCGCCTTTGGCGATCAGCTCACCATCATCCTCATGGCTATTCTTGCTGCCGTAGGCACGATGGGCGTACCAGGTGCCGGCCTCGTTATGATGAGTATTGTCTTTGTGCAAGTAGGCATACCCCTCGAAGGCGTGGCACTCATCGCCGCCGTTGACCGTATCCTCGATATGGCAAGAACACCTATGAACGTCCTTGGCGATGCCGTCGCGGCACTCTTTGTCTCACGCGCAGAAGGAGTCTTCAAAAATACGCCGCACAGCCCAAAAGAAAAACCCGCAGAAAACACCTTGACAGATTAAAAAATACATGGGGGAAAGCTTTTCTTATTTTTTTTCTTGGGGGGGAACTTTTTTTAGGAAAAAAAAGCTTTGGGGCCCCCCCCCCCCCCCACAAAAACAAACCGATAGGTAGACAAAACGCC
>CAYJHT010000325.1:0-3236 GCA_964369615.1 uncultured Desulfovibrionaceae bacterium | reverse complement strand
ACTACCTAGTTAAACAGATGGTTTTTTTGAAAGGGGGTTTGGGGGACGTGTGCCCGCTAGGGTGAAACGTGTTTTTCCTAAAAAAAGTTTTCCCCCAAGAAAAAAACTTAAAAAATAAAAAAATAAAAAAAGTTTTTACGTCCACCACCACTTGGCACGTTCTGCCAAAAGTTCGATATCTCCACCTGCGGCTACATTGAGGTATGACCTATACTTGCGGACAAGTTCGTGACTGTGAGGGTTGGCCTTGAAAAGTCCTGTGAATAATTGTGCGTCTTCTGTGAGCATACGCTGTGCAGCGTCTTGGCGGCGCCTGAATGAAGGTGTGAGAAATGGGAGTATCTCATCATCTTCTGCGAGGGGGGCAAGAGCGGCAAAATATGCGAGCGATGTAATAAAGTTTAAATTTTGTATGGAGGCCATAGCATGGTCGTGCTTTTGCGCCGTGCATCGAAATGGCGCACACCCTATCCCTAAGAAAAGATTTTCAATAAAGCATAGGTGTTCTTCTTCTGCTTTAGTCCCTGCGACTATGGCAACAGGCATGGGGCTTCCCTTGCTTGGTGTGGGGCCAAAGAGAGGGTGCGTCCCTATAACAACGCCCGGCCAATGTTTTTGCATGTCGTCCATTGGTTGCACCTTGACAGAGGTAATGTCTGCAATAATGGCATGGGCGGGCAGATGCGGTGCAAGCACGCAAAGAGTTTCTTCAAGTGCAAAAGCGGGGATGCAAAAGAGTATAAAGTCAACATCACGACATGCAGAGACCATGCTCTCCTGTGTCAGCGGCATATCAAGACCACGCATATCTGGGAGAGTTTTTGACAAATGATGGAACAAAAAACTGCCCATGCGTCCGGTATGACCGATAATAAGCCCCTTTGATTGCACTTGTTTGCTATTTAACATGCGCTGTCTCCTGTGTGGTCGTGAGTGAAGGGCGGCACTGTAGGATACACACCAAGAATGCGGCATGAACTGCAAAGCGCGTGGAGCTTTTCCATGAGAGGCGCATAGAGTGTTTTGTGTAGATCTGTTTCAAGATCGGCAAAAAAGACATAATGCCAATTATCGCCGCGCGACAAATGTAGTGGTCGCGATTCCAATTTGCGCATGTTCACGCCATGTGTGGCAAAGGCGTCAAGCACTGCCGAAAGGCTCCCGGGTTTGTCATGCAATGTGAAAAGCACAGAGCTTTTCTTTTGCCCCTTATCGTCTGTCAACGCTTTTTGTGGCACCGGTTGCACGGTTGATTCTGTGTGTGGCAGAGAAATAATGACAAACCTTGTCCAATTATTATTACTTGTTTCGATGGATTCTGCCACAATATTGAGAGGCCACATCGACGCAAGAGCCATATGCCCAATTGCCGCACTTTCCTTATCTTCCAGAGCGCGATGGGCAGCTGCACCTGTGGATTCCACAGGGACAACGTTCGCCCATGGAATATTTGCGCGAAGCCACGCACTGCATTGCGCAATAGCTTGTGGATGTGAGTAAATACGCTTGATAGGCGTGAGTGATACTTGCGTACTCACAAGACTATGGCTAACTCGCAAAAATAATTCTGCTTGAATGGACACATGCCAGCGATAAAAAAGGTCAAAACATTGTCCGACAGTACCTTGCAAGGAGTTTTCCAGCGGAATAACACCCAGCTGGCAATGCCCGTCGCCTACTGCTTGAAACACATCGTCAAAATCCATGCACGCGTGTAAATCCACACTTTTCCCGAGGTATTCCGTGGCGGCAAAGTAGGAAAATGTCCCTTCAGGTCCAAGGTAAGCGACCCTTTGTTTTTTTTGTAAAGCGCGCGAGGAAGAAAATATTTCACGCCAAATAGCGCGAATATGTGTATTTGGTAAAGGTCCCTGGTTCACGGATTCAAGGTGCGCCAAAACTTGGAGTTCGCGTTGTGGCTTGAGAATTTGTCCCTTGTCATTTGCCTTGATATGTCCAACTTCTATACTGAGTGTCGCGCGGCGATTAAGCATAGATAAAAGTTCTTTATCGACGCTATCAATTTCCTCTCGTACACGCGCCAAGCGTTCTTCTGTGGATGCAGTCGTCATGATATTCCTTTGTATTGTAAATTATTCGCCGACAATCTCAAGCGCTGTGTCAACGCTTGCGTCTTCGTGTACGATAGCACGTAAAGCACGAACAAGCTGCACGCGCCGCGGATGCTGAAATACATTGCGACCGACAGAAAGTCCAGCGCCTCCGGCTTGTATGGAGTCGTACACCATTTGCAAAAAGTCTCGCGTAGAATCCATTTTTTCACCGCCGGCAATAACCACAGGGATGCAGCACGCATCCACAGCGCGAGCGAAGTTTTCAACAGTGCCGGAATACACGACCTTCACAATATCTGCACCAAGTTCATTACCTACACGTGCGCAATGCGTCACAATTTCCGGATCAAAGCCATTGCTTACTTGAGGGCCGCGCGCGTACATCATAGCAAGAAGGGGCATTCCCCATTTTTGACATGAATTTGAAACTTTCCCTAAATCTGCCAGCATTTTAGACTCATCCGGCGCACCTATATTGACATGTATGGAAACGGCGTCGGCACCATAGCTTATGGCTTCTTTGACGCTTGCAACAAGAGTTTTTTTGTTGGCATTGGGACTCAGAGCTGTTGAGGCGGAAAGATGAATAATGAGTCCCACATCCTTGCCGCTGGCGCGATGTGAACAGCGGATAAGTCCTTTGTGCATGAGCACGGCATCTGCGCCGCCTTCTGCCATATCGTTGACGACAGTGCGCATATCTTCAAGGCCGTGGATAGCACCAACGGTGGTGCCATGGTCCATAGGGATGATGATGCTGCGTTTGCTGTGACGATTGATGATGCGTTCGAGTCTAATACTTTTTCCGAGGTTCATGATGTACTCCTGAGTGTCGTTAAGGATAAAAAAAAGAGGCCGCCGGTAAAAACCAGCGGCCTCTTGGACGTTTGCAAGTTCAAATATTTTAAGTACAACTTGCCTTCACACGCCCAACACCACTGGTGCTTCTAAAATAGCTAAAGAACAACACAAAATATGTTGTAAAGCTAAAATTAGATGCGGTGAAGGAAGCGTTGAGCATAGGAAAGATTCCCTTGTAGTTAAAATGTTTTTAATTTCTAAACAGGGAGTCTATGGAAGGTTTTTATATATGTCAAGCAAAAAAAATATTTTTTTATATGGCATTTTCATTTTGTTTTTTTTAAGGGGTTTAGGAAGAAC
>CAYJHT010000324.1:0-3244 GCA_964369615.1 uncultured Desulfovibrionaceae bacterium | reverse complement strand
CTTACAGCTACGTCAGATGCATTATTCATCTCCAGACGGTAGCCGTCGTACACCCCAGACACACCCGACAAGTCCACTGTATAGTATCCATCCGACATGCTTGGTATGCTGACGTTGGACACTACCTTTTTCCATGTGCTGCTTTTGTCTGACGTTGTGTACACACTGTAGCTTAGGGGTTGTTCCCCAGCAAAATCAGAACGTGGTGTTACTACCATTTGCTTGATGTGGGTAGGCTCAGCAAACAGCATATCCAAATGACCTGTACCCTGCCCAGACATGCCCACATAGGCAGTTGATGTATCCCCGTCAAAAGCCTTCCATGCGTCAATAGTCTGAGATTTCGCTTGGAGCGTGAAGTCGTTGGCATACGGATATCCGCTTTGCGTGAGCTTAGGTACTTCATATTTCACGAGTATCATGTCCATTATTGCGCCTGCGGCACCTTGAACCTGAGCAACATTCGTAGCTTTGTCAGTTGCGGTGCCTTCGGAAAATTCTTCATCCGTCGCAAGCGATACAGTTTCTATTGGATTGTCTTGCAGTTCTTTAATGGCAAGGGCATTTTCCTTCACCTGTTCTTTAACAGTAACCTCTCCGCCAGATACCAACGATGGAGATATTCGGTCAATACGCTTACTGCCCACATTATCAATGAGCTTAACCCCATAGATAGGCTTAGTCACCGATGACATGTCGACATTCCAGAAAGAGTATATATCTTTAACCGTGTTAGTGGCATTAGTAACGGCAGGTACCCACGTTGTTTTGTCGTGCGTCACCTCAACACTGTATATGTTGAGGGAGTCCGTTGGGTCATTTGTTGCATGACTATTTTTTACGGTGAGCGTAGTAATCCCATAAGGCTGATTAAACAAGAGAGCAACAAAATCCCCAGCATCACCAAACACATAGTCTACGACGTTCAACACATCTACTTCCATGGACAAGTTGTACACTTCTTCAGCGTATGGAGCCGACGGGCCAGTAAGAAAAGCTAAGTCTGACACAAAGGGAGTGCCGCGCTCGTACACTTGCGCCGGTACAAAACTAAGCGGCGGGTTAATAGGGTCTTCCATGACGGTCGTGCTGTACACTTGCGCCACACTGGGGGCTTTCTCAGTAGTCGTGCCCGCTTCCCACTCTTCCGCAGTGGCAAGTATTTCTTCTGCCAATTCAGATTCTTCGAGTGCTGTCACTCGGGTATCGAGAGCCTCCGTCACAGAGGTATCAGTCTTGTTAGCGAGCGCAGCATCAACGTCGGCAGTCTTTGCATAAGGCGTCAAATCAATATCCCTAGTACCAACAAGTTCAAAAGCACCCATGCCTTCGTTGTAAACGTATTCGTCGGAATTGGCGCCATCAGCCGTCCGCACAAACCAAATGTCCCCTTGCTTGTTGCCTGTGGTTGGCAGGTCGTCCACGCTGTCAAGCGTGCCCAAAAAGCGCGCAGGATTAATAGAGTCAATTTTGGCATGCAGCGCCGCAACATCGCCCTTGACCTGTGCGACGTTTGGCGTTTTGTCTTCGGACGTGCCGGCGGTGTATTCTGCGTCACTGGCAAGGTTGGCAACACCTGATTCGCCTTTTTCGCCTTGCTCTCCCTTTAAGTCTACGGGAGCGCTGTAGGAACCGTCGGGGTTTTCAAAAGAGAGTGTGGTGCCGTCCCAAACGTGAGAGGGCATGTCGCCTTTATCTCCTTTTTCCCCCTGTTCGCCTGTGTCGCCTTTTAAGCCGTCGGCGCCTGTATCGCCCTTTTCGCCGGGGTCTCCCTTGTCCCCTTTTTCGCCCGGGTCTCCCTTGTCCCCTTTTTCGCCCGGGTCACCCTTAGCACCTTGAAGACCTTGGACACCTTGCTCGCCCTTCTCTCCGGCATCTCCCTTAAGGTCAACAGCATCACCGCGAGTGCCATCCGGATTAATAAAGGACAGCGATGTCCCGTTCCATTCGTGCGACGGCATAAGTTCAACAGGGCACCCCATCTCTCCGTCTGGCTGTTCAAAGGCTAGCTTTGTGCCGTCCCAAACATGCATAGGCATGGGGCCAGTGTCCCCCTTGTCTCCTTTCTCTCCTTGTGGCCCCGGCAATCCGTCAGGGTTCGTGCCGGATGAACCTGTGGATGGGAGCCAATCTTCCGGCGAAATGTCAGGACGAGCGCCGTTATTATTGCGCAAAGCATAGTATACGATATCTTCATAAAGCACCGCGTCCATGAAGGTGTATGTGGTGCCGCCAGTCCATTTTCCGCGGATTGTTGATTCAGCCATTATATTTCTCCGTTATGATATTCTTGCCTCAAGCCACGAATCTTCTTTGGGTCGCTCGCGCCCTTCATTGGCGTCGGCTTGTATGGCTGTTGGTATTGATGCAAGGTAAAGATTTTGCAGCTCTTGCGCCTTTGACGCATTGTTTTTGAGTAGGGCAACGGATATGTCGGCGGCAAGTTTTCGCGCAAGTACATGGGTGAACAGGTCGTCAAAGAGTCGTGCATCCTCTATGTCCGCCGTATACGACAAAACGACCTTTTCCGCATTTGTGAGAAGCACGGAGCGCTTGCCTGCTTGGTCGTTGACAATGATAAAGCGCGTGAAATCATCCACGCCGTAATCCCTATTTGGGGCGTGCGTATTGCGCCCCTCACGCAAAATTTTATTTGCCTTCAAGGCATCAAGCGGCATGGCGTAGGCATGCCTATATTCAAACTCATAGCCTACGGGCATGGGCACTTCGGCAAGCCACGCGCGCACCTGCGCAAAGTTCCACGGAAAGGAGCGCAATACTTGCCGCCGTGCCATGTCCCAATACAAAGCACATTGCACAGCCTCAGGCGTCTTCTCGTCCTCGCTGGCAACAGTGCGCGTGCCAATCCACCCTAGTGCCATATTCCATATGAGCATCTTTGACGCGTTTTGAGACATGACTACGCTCCTTTTCGTTTTCGTTAACCTTCGACAATACCCTTGTCGATGTACTGACCTGCTTCGTATGGCTCATCCTCGTACGCCATGATGCCGCAGAAGATTTTGCCCGTCGTGGCATTCCCTGAAACAGTAAGCTTGACGCGCAGCCATGGATTAACAACGGAACGCGGCAAGAAACGCCAACCGAAATTCTTGCCAACAACAAATTCAGCGGCAGGGATTGTCGTAGATGTGGCGTTGACGTCGGTATATGTGCCACCCTGCGTTGCTGACTGTTGCAAAATGACGGTGACGGATGTGGCACCCGTAAGCGCTTCAGTGGC
>CAYJHT010000323.1:0-3264 GCA_964369615.1 uncultured Desulfovibrionaceae bacterium | reverse complement strand
AAAAAAACTTAAAAAAATAAAAAAAGCTTTTCCCTAAACCCCTTCAAAAAACATCTGTTTAAGGGAGATTCGTGGGTGCGCCCCCCCCTTCCTGAGAGGGTACGGCAATATCTGTCGGCACATGGACGGGATTTGCAGCTTCTTCAAGGGTGCGGGGGGCGTCCGGTAGTGTGTGCGCAAGGGTATCGGAAGCGCTTGTAGGTATGCTTTGGGGTAGTGCTTCTGTGGGCGCGTGTTCTGGTGTCGCTTCAGGCGCATGCATTGTTTTTTCCAAGGGGTGCTGTGCTTCTATGGGGGCTGATGGTTCTGCCGGGGAGCTTGTGGGTACAGGATTAGCCGAAGGAAGCGCATCATCAACAGCGGGCACAGGAGCAGGAGGGGCTACAGGTGCTGGTACTTCTTCAGGAAGTCCTTGCAATTTGCGTAAAGCAGCCTGAGCCTCCGGATGACCTTTGTCTGCGGCTTTACGCAGCCAAAAAAGGCTTTTATCCACATTAGGCTCTTTAAATTCACCATTGCTGTAGATGACGGCAAGAATCAGCTGTGAATTGACAAAATCCTGTTCTGCGGCCTTTTCGTAGCAGAAAATCGCTTTATCTACGTCCTTTTTGACGCCATTACCGTGCAAATAGGCATTACCAAGACTGTGCTGTGCCTCTGGCATGCCAAGCCCTGAAGCTTTTTTCCACCAATACACAGACTGTGCGGGATTTTTTTCAACGCCGTGTCCTGCTTCATAGGCAATACCAAGATTAAATTGAGCGCGGGGAAGATTTTGCATGGCGGCTTTATGCCACCATATAATGGCCTGTGCTAAATCTTGCGGAATCACATTTCCTTGATAGTAGGCAATGGCAAGATCGTTTTGTGCGACATTATAGCCGTTCTCTGCAGATGTGCGCAACCAATGAAGAGCTTGTTCTATATCTTTGACAACCCCAATACCACTACTATAAAGAGCGCTCAGTTCATGTTGTGCTACGGCGTGACCTTGGTGTGCGGCCTTGCTCAAAGCCGCAAAGCCTTGCTCATATTGTTGTTCTTTTAAAAGCTTTGCACCCTGTGCAAAGGCCTCATCGGCAGCAGGGTTTGCGCTGGCAATCTGTGCATTTTGAAGGCAACACATATGCAACAAAAGAGTCAATATGACGATTGCGACGCGCGAGTCGTCTCTCACAGTCTGCAACGCAAGAGCACAGAGTTTAAAATCAGCGGGGGCAGAAAAATTACGCATGTGTTGACACTCCTTATGACTATCTCTGTCATTTTATATATGATATGGTCGAAATTGTTGTAGGCATCCTAGAGGTGAATGCCTGTCTTTGTCAAGTGACGACTACGACGTCTCTGTTGGGATAGGCAAGACATTCTCATCATTTTATAAAAAACAATCAAATATTTACAGCTCTCGCACGTCCATATAGCTCCTTTATAAGTCCAATCAGAGGAATAAGATATAAAAAAGTAGCAAAGAACAAGCTCGAAGTGGGCGCATTCAATGATGTTAAAGGCACACTGCATGTGATACTCCACGGCACGAGGGCGGCGATAACAAGGGCACTGTCCTCAAGCGGGATAGCCATATCTTCAATTTTTTCGTAGTTATCCTTGCATAAATCAGCTGTAACAATGATGGTCATGGTCTGATTGCACGCAATAGCGCACGTAATGCACGATGTCACCAGCATGGCAGCGAAACTGCCCACCTTATTTGTAAGAAAGACGACTTTTTGCTGTAAGCTCTGTAAAAGCAGTGTGCGCTCAAAAATGCCCACATACGATGTCGATATGCCAACAATAAAGGCAACTGTCACCATCGACATGATGCCACCGCCGTTCATAAGGGCGGCAAGTTCTGGGTCTTGGCTTTCAAAGCCCCAAAAAATGGTGCTGAGAACATCTTGTAGAGGCATTTCCTGTAAAAAAATACAAATGATGCAGGCAGCACCGACACTCGTCAGCATAAGGACTTGCACAGACATGCGCAAAAGAGCAAAGGCAATAATTAGCAGAGCGGGCACAAGTGTTACAGCATGCAAGACAAAATGCTGAGCAAAAACATTTACAATATCCATAGACGCTGTCTTTTGGGGGCTATCGGCGCCCAAGTAAAGGTAAAAGGCGCATGTTATTGCAATGGGCAGCCACGCACTTTTAAACATTTTGATAACAGTGCTATATGGATCAGAGCGTGTCACCATAGACACAAGCAACATGACACTGGACACAGGCGACATTCTGTCCCCAAGAAAGCACCCTGACAGTATAGCACCGCCAAGATAGGCAGGATGCATATCAAGCAAGGTGCCAATGGTCATACAAATGACGCCCACTGTCGCAGAGGAACCAAAGGCCGTGCCCATGAGTAAGGAAACAATGGCGCATAATACAAAGGAGAGCAATATAAAATACGAAGGATGTACAAAGTGCATAGACGCTTGAATAATATAGGCAATTGTTCCCGACGCACGCCAACTGGCAGTCAAAGAGCCTATCAGCATAAAAATACACAAAAGAGGCCCAATACTGCGCACCCTTTGCCACGAGGCCACAAGCAAGTCCCGCCCTGAACATTTCTGCGCAAGTCCGTAGCAAAAAAAGAGTACATAGCCTATGCACAGCGCAAGAATAAGGCTTGTTTGCGTCATGACACAGACAAGAAGTATCGCGATAAACATATAAATAACAATATATTGCATTTTCTTTTTTTCTTTACATCAGTCAAATTTGTATATTTTAAGGGCATTGAAGTGCGTAAGGTTTTTAATATGCAAAGAAAAAAAATGCAAGTTGCATAGGGAAAGTTTTGCAAGGCGCTCTATCCAAGTTAAAGTATTTTTTTCCTAGGCAGCGTTTATATTTTATGTAAGATCCTGAATATAATAGAAGATTATTATAGGAATATTTCTTGCTGGAAAGCCTCTGTAGAGCTTAAACAGTAGGGGAGGTTTGTTATGTCCTTGGTTGTAAATAATAACTTAATGGCTAGTAATGTTGCAAGAAATTTAAACTTACACTATGGAAACTTGAGTACGTCGACGGAAAGATTGTCCACAGGTCTTCGTATCAACTCAGCCGCAGACGATGCTGCAGGTCTTGCCATACGCGAATTGCAACGTGCTGACATTACCACATTACTTCAAGGCGCACGCAATGCCAACGACGCCATTTCGCTTATTCAAACAGCAGACGGCGCCCTGCAAACCATTGACGAACAGCTCATCCGTATGAAAGAGCTGGCAGAACAAGCCGCCACAGGCACAT
>CAYJHT010000322.1:0-3305 GCA_964369615.1 uncultured Desulfovibrionaceae bacterium | reverse complement strand
GAAATATTTGGTGGGCCATCAGGGACTCGAACCCCGAACCAATTGATTAAGAGTCTGTTTTTTAGCTCCTTCACCCATTTTCATCGTTTGTCACAAATGTACATTTTACACTTGACAATACAGACTGTTATATGCAATTTAATCCTCATTGAAGCTCACCATTTTTCACCTTCTTTCACAAAAAAATGGGGGACAAATGGGGGACAACTTTTTTGCAAGGATAGGCGGTCATGTCATACAAATGGAAGACAATCGAAACAGGCATACGCATCAGAGAACATGCTACACGAAAGAACGGCGTCAAAGCTGATGTGTATTTCACGTTGCGGTTTTATGTGAATGGTAAGCGCATCGAGGAAGCCCTTGGCTGGGCGACACAGGGGTGGACACTCACCAAGGCAAGAGCCGAGCTTGCCAGGCTCAAAGAGGCACAACGTACAGGCCAAGGTGGGGTTACCCTTGCCGAGAAACGTCAAAAAGCGCAAGAAGAGCGCGAACTCAAAAAGCAAGAGCAGACACTCACCTTCCAAGGCATTTTTGAAAATGCTTACATGGCGGCACAGCAAACCAAGAGCACAAAGGCGCTTAAAGCAGAGCGTCAGCTTATGAAGAACCACATTGCGCCATTCTTCAAAGAAGCACCCTTGCAAATCGTAACCCCCACACACATGGACAAACTATTGGCACACCTCAAAGCCAAGAAAAAAAGCAATGGTCAACCCCTCTCTGCACGGACTATTCAATACATCTTTGCAGTGGTAAGGCAAATATGGAACTATGCCTTAAGTCGTGGACTCATAGACACGCCGTATCCGGCAAAGCGTGTAAAAACACCAACAGCAGATAACAGGCGCACACGCTTTTTGACCCGTGAGGAAGCGGAGCAATTACTTATGGCATTACAATCACGCTCACAGACAATGCACGACATGTCCTTGCTCTCGCTTTTCTGTGGATTACGGGCAGGCGAATTATTCAAACTGACATGGGCAGACGTGAACTTTCATGAGGGATTTATCCACGTCCGTGACCGAAAGAATAAAGAAAGCGGTACAGCATGGATGACACCGCGAGTCAAAGAAATGCTTGAAAGCCGCTTTGCCGGACAATCAAATGCTGACCCCGTTTTTCCGAATAATCAAGGCGAAGAAAAAGCATTCACGAGCAAGCTCTTTTCAAACGTCGTTGCAGGCCTTGGCTTGAATGATAACATCACCGACCGCCGTGACAAAATCGTCTTTCACAGCTTGAGGCACACCTTTGCCTCGTGGCTTGCTCAAAAAGGTGTACCATTACACAGTCTAGCCGGGCTCATGGGGCATAAAACCACCACTATGACACAACGCTATGCACATCTATCTCCCGAAGGACAACGCGCACACGCCATGCTTATTGACGATTCACCGACAAAAGGAAACGTGCTTCCATTCAAAAAAACAGAAAATACATAGTCATATGCCATCACAAGGCTTGACAGGACGGCATGGAGAGCGATATTTTTATCAAGACACGAACAGATACTTACCCGAACACATGATAAGGACAGACGTTTGAAGCGCGTTGAAATAAAATACACACGAAAAGCCTTAAAAGGCCGTGAACAACTTGATCAAGGTGAGCTTGCAATCATGGAGGCATTGGAACAAGACTTACGCGACACAGCAGGAAAACCCTTTGGGCGACGATGGAGTAGCCTTGGAATGCTCAAGGGCACAAACCGTATGCACTGCCATATAACATATAGAAAAGTAGCTATATGGAAAGTGATAGAGCATGACGACAGCGTAGAAATTATTTTTTGTCGCTTTGAATATATAGGCTCAAGAGAAAAAGCACCCTACTAACCGAGAGGAGCAAATATGTCACTCAATCCAGACAGTGAGGTCAGCTATGCACACATTGCCATGCCCTGCGACACATTTCACCTTGTAGCGGCGCTGATAAGGCATTTAGGGGGTGATGTCATAAAAGAACTTACGCAGGACGAAGTTGCGAGTGCAATGCTAGAAGGCAACGACATATTAGATGATGATGAAGAACTTGTCACTATCCCCCCCATACCCGAACATGAACGCATAGGTCGTATGGTCAAAGGTCTGCGTCTGCGTGAAGACATGACACAAACAGCCCTTGCCAATGCTATTGGCGTACCCGAAAGTCACATCAACGAATACGAGACACACAAAAGACCCATACCCGCCGATAAAGTTGCACTGTTTGCCAAGGTGCTCAACACCGTTGAGGGGCACTTTATACCCCGATAAAACAAAAAAAATCTACGCTTGACATTACCTTATACCAATTCACGCATTCTTTGCTATGGGCATCTCCATGAAAAGGAGATGCCCTGTAAGCAATGTTATGCTATTGTAAACTCTCCCTCACTCTCCTTTGAGGAAGGCACATCTACAGCATCAACAATATCTGTCGTCTCTACGACGCTCAAAGCCCTGCTCGCAGGCTCATCCTCATCCCGACCAAACACAAAGGCCGCAGCTACAATGCTCACAGCACCGGCGACAAAGCCACCAAGCACATAAGGCCACTTGCTGTCATGGGTATGCGTATGGGTATTGCCATGGGGCTTTTCCACAATCACCAGTTCATTTTTCGCATTCATATTAATCATCCTCCATCAAGTCTTTTGCTGCTGTCAAGACTGCTATTGCCACAGGTATCCATGTTCCCCAACTCATATTTTTTCTCCTTGCTATTAGAGTGTTTATGGAAATTCTACAGGCACGCCGTAAACGTGCAACCCTGTAAATATCTGCATCCAAAGCACAGCGGAGCCTTTGTCAAAATGCCCATATGGCACGCGTGGCACTCACTCAACATCTTCATCTCACACCTCTTTATTTATTGTTTTTATTGAATAATATATTTTGCAAGATACCAAACAAAGCCGATGGCAACATCCCCAAGTCCTGTATGACACTGCTTGACTTTGGCAACAGCGACTCGATACTATTGTCTTCAATACCAAGGCCAAGCACTTCAAAGCCCAGCTTCTGTGCCTGCAAGAGTGCGTGTTTCGCTCCCACATAGGAATCTGGAACCCCATCGGTCAAAATGAGCACTATTTTCCTCTGTTCCTTCAGGGAAATCATTTGTTGCATGACCCACCAAAGGCTTTCAGCCAGCGGTGTCATCCCAGCCGCCCGAATATCAAAGCGTGGATGCACTCTTTGTCCGTGCTTCACCAATGGGAACAGGGTGCTCGTGTCCCCATGTTCTGGTCGCATACGCGGTTGTAATGCCGGAAATGCCGTCACACCCACATTCACGCCCCTGCACTGCTCCAA
>CAYJHT010000321.1:0-3305 GCA_964369615.1 uncultured Desulfovibrionaceae bacterium | reverse complement strand
CGCGTAGCCAGTCAAAGAAGTCACGTTCTCTTGCGTTTGGTGGGATGTGTTTTTCTTGGGGCATTATGCCTTTTTTGTGTAGGTGGACAAAGAAGCCGAGGCTTGGTGCGTGGTTTGTGCTGCTGTCTGTGGGGCGAAAATGCGTGAGTAGGCGCTCAAACATGGGGCGCACGTCTTCTTTGAGGGCTTTGTCGGCTTCTTTTTTGCTTTGGACGCGTTGCATGGCCTCGTTGACGCGTTGTTGGCGTTTTGTGAGGTCGGGGCAGTGGGGAGCTGTGTTGTGTTCATGTGGTGTGCTTTCCATGTCCTTCCAGCGTTCGCCTCGCAGGTAGTTTGCGGGCAGGGGGATATATCTGCCTTGCTCTTTTTGCCATTGCTGGGAGTCTGAGGCTTGGGCTATGGCGTGATGCAAGAGGTCTGACGAGGGAAGGCGGCCTTGTTTACGCAGTGAGTTCCAGACTTTTTGCGCGTCATGTTTCCCGACTTTCTTGGGGTATTGGGCGTAGAAGGTTTCAAAATCGTCGAGTTTTGCAGAGTCGTTTGCTGTGTGGTGCGTTATTTGCGTCCTTGCCTGTTGTGTTGTGCTTTGCGCTTCGTGTTTTTGAGAGCGAGAAGAAAAAGCCCCCCCCACGCCCTGCGCTTGCGCAAGGGCTAGATTTTCCGACCCTGATGGGAGCTTTGCCGACGCGCTTTGACGGGGGGCTATGGGGGGTCTTTTTTTAAATTCATTAAGATTAAGATTGTAGCCAGATTCTGGCTGTACCCCAGACAGATTCTGACTAGACAGATTCTGACTCATGTGTTTTGTATGCTGTGTTGTCTTTGTTTTGTGATTGCTGTCATTATTCGTGTGTTTTGGGGCACGTTTTTGACTTTGGGCAAATTCGTGTGGCATGAGCATGTAGTAAATGCATGATCGTATATTGCGTGTGGGGTCTTTTGTGACGCGGACAAGTTTTTCTTTGACAAGCTCTGTCATGTATACTTTCACACTGGACACGGAGCATGACATGCGTTGTGCCAGTGTTTTGTGTGATGGCCAGCAGTGATCATTTGTGCCTGCAAATGCGCACAAGACGCCGTAGAGGTGTTTTGCTCCGCGGGAGAGTTTGCGTTGTTCAAGGAAGCTTGGAGAGATGATGCCTACGATAAAGTCTTTCGCCACATAAGTACCTGTATTCATGGTGTTTCCCCTTGTGAATAAGCACAGTGATAGACAGAAAAGCGCAGCCCTTAAAAAACAATGATTTAAGCTTTATCGGCGGCTCTTAGGAAAACTTTAGGCTTGAGGGGAATTTTTTTCAAAAAATATTTCTGCGAACAGTACACAGCCACATCATTCACTCTGGTGCATTTTTTGCATCCTTAGAAACACGTTGAGTGGATAGGGGATGCCACTCTTTACTTTAGTAAAAATATATAACCTCATTCTTAGACCAGATGACATTCTACCCGGGAGAAGTCTTTATGCATGCACGCACAGTTTTTTTTCTCACCCTCAGTGTCCTTGTAGCTCTCAATGCGGCGCTCGCCTTCATGGACATAGGAACAACTGTTTCCGCCATACTTGTCGCTTGCGCTCTCCTCATCGCCATAGGCGGCGCACTCTATTACACACACGACAGAAAACAACAAGCACTCGCCCTTATGGCCTTTATCGATAACATAGGCGCACAAGCAAAACACGTGCAACACATGCACACAATGAACGCTATGCCTGCAAAAAACACCCTCGATCACTCACTCCTTGAACACGACCTACAAAACATCCATACCTGTGTCGTCAAAGCACACAAAGAATGGGAAACACATTGCGGACAATGGCATAAGAATATGGCCTCTATCGAAAAACAACAAATAAACACTGAACACGCCCTCGAACAAAGCAAAAATCTGCTCGCAACTCAAGAACAAATGGTCGCAGATATGCAAAAAATTGGCAATAAGGCCGCCACTGTCACAGGAAAACTCACAAAGGGGGTCAAAGAACTGACACAAGTGGTGCGCGTCGTGAGCGGTGGTATGCAATCACAACTCTCTCGCATAGAAGAAACCTATGCCTCTATGGAGCATATGCTGCAAAGTGCAGAATCCTCCGCAAGCAGAGTCGTTGAAGCGTCCGAGGGCGCCAATGACTCACGCCAAAAAGCTATTGAAGGTGTCAGCGGCGTTGAAGCGTCTGTGGCATCCATTATGCGCGTGCAAGAAACTGTGCAAAGCCTGCGAGATACCATGGTACAACTCGCACAACGTACGGAAAATATCGGTAAGGTCATGCTTGTTATCAATGAAGTTGCCGACCAAACAAACCTGCTCGCACTCAATGCCGCCATTGAAGCTGCAAGAGCGGGGGAAGCTGGACGCGGCTTTGCCGTTGTTGCCGATGAAGTACGATAACTTGCCGAAAAAACAGTCACTGCCACAAAGGAAGTAGAAGACGCTGTGCGCGATATCCGGGAAGAAACAGAACGCAATATGACGGTCGTGGAAAGAGCCGTCGAATATACCACCGAAAGCGCAGAAACAACGCAAGTTGCAGGCGCTTTCATGAAAAATATTATCCAGCGCATGGAAGAAACTGCCGGACAACTCAGCGATATTGCCGATGTGGCAAAGACCCAATCGCATATCAGTAAAAAAGTGCACGGAGCACTTGATGAAGTCAAATCCGTTGCAGGACAAACCACCGATCATATGCAACAATTTATGGGCACACTTGTCACATTCTCAAGCAGTGTCGATGATGTTGACATGATAGTCCATGCCCTCAACAGCGGTGACCTTGAGGCCGCAAGCAGCAGTGACAGTTTCATCGTCTGGACAGATAAGCTCAATCTTGGCATCAATCGCATAGATATGCAGCACAAAAAATTGTGCGATTACATAAACGCGCTCCACAAAGCCATGCAAGAGGGCGGCGACAAAAAACGTATTGCACAGCTTTTGAGCGCACTTCGCGACTATACCGAAACACACTTCACAGAAGAAGAAGTTTTCTTCAGTAAATCCGACTATCCACATACTGAAGCACATAAAAAGCTTCACCGCAAATTTGTAGCAAAGCTTGTGGAATTTCAAGAGCGTCTCGCACGAGGAAGCGATACTTTAAGCATGGACCTCCTCGTCTTCCTGAAAGACTGGCTTATTCAGCACATCATGGGGACAGATAAGCAATATCTTCCCTATGTGAAAAAATAAGCCCGCATAAAAATACATATTTATTTTTTATTTTTTTATTTTTATTTTTATTTTTTTTAAGTTTTTTTCTTGGGGGGAAACTTTTTTTAGGAAGAAAACTTTAAGGA
>CAYJHT010000320.1:0-3307 GCA_964369615.1 uncultured Desulfovibrionaceae bacterium | reverse complement strand
CCAAGGAGATTTTTTGATGAGCTGGTAATTTTATCGAGGTATTCTTGCACCTTTACATCTGTGTTTGCGCGTATTGCAAGATTTGTCATGCCGATGATGCCATTTAAGGGCGTGCGCAGTTCGTGGCTCATATTTGCAAGGAAGCGGCTTTTTGCGGCATTTGCTTCCTTTTCAAGAAGTTGTGTGCGTTGTAGGCGTAAGGATTCTGTAATATCAAGTGCGATTGAGAGTCGTGCTTGCTCTTTGTCACCCCATGCGATACATCGGTCGATGATTTGGTAATCTGAATCGGTTGTGGGATTGTGATGTTGCCATATGATGGGGGAATCATCAAGACGCAGTTGCTTATTTGTACAGAAACTGCAAGGCGCGTCGAGACCTTGGAGTAGCTCGTAGCAGCACTTTGTATCTGCCTGACTCATATCAAAATAATCGCTCAAATTTTTATTATAAAAGAGCATCTTATAATTCTTCATATCGGAGATATAGATGGGCGCGGGGAGAGAGTCGACGAGTGTTTGTATTTGCTCTTGCTTGCTTTGCCATTCGCGGCGCATATGGAAGTATGCGAGGGCGTTGTTGAGCAAGTTTGAGATGATGCGCACAAGTTCAATAGTATTTTCTGTCCAGTCAGGGATATGTGTACATTGGTCGAGGCCAAACATGCCGGTCACTTTGCCGTTGACAAAGAGAGGAAGAGTTATGAGTGCGACGATGCCTTGTTCTGCGAGCAGTTCGCGTTCTTTTTGATTTTCAATTTTACTGACATCTGCGCTAAAGAAATCCTCGCCCCGTGAGAGTTTTGGGAGCTGGGAGTCATAGTCCATGCCTTCTGTGGTGATGCCTTGAAGATTATCTATTTCTGGTGTGATACCTTGCGCGACCCATTCATAGGTATTGGACCATACATCGTCACTTACTTCAAATATATAGGAACGGTCGGCATCCATGACTGTGCCGATAAGTTCAAGTGTTTGCGCCATGAAGGTTTTTTCATCCGGCGCGGAGAGCATACTAGATGAAATTTCCAGAAACATCTCCATATATTGCGCAATAACAGCGACTGTATCTGGCTGGACAATGTGTGTTTTTTTCGACATGACTCTTTCCCTGTGAGCTAAAACGATAGTGGAATTACCTGTTAGGGTACACTTTTTTGTGTCCATGTCAAGTTTTGTCTTCCTGCAAAGTCGGGTGTGTTGTGTGCGTAGGTGTTGTTTTATAAAAGGAATTTGAGCGTTTTTGTGCAATAACACTCAAATTCCTATGCATTTAATAGGAAATACATCTTTTCAGAATATTACTGTACGCAAAAACCGTCTTTTCTTGCTTCCTCAAGGCCGAAGCACAGGCCGCCTTCACAGGCCTGAATAAGAAGGTCGCACGCTTCAGCTTGTGCAGCGCTCCTTGCCTGCGCCTCACCTGCTTCTTGTGCTTCACTGGACTTTACAAGCCCCATGACCATAAGCGCGACAGGAAGTTTCTCTGTTTTATACAAAGCATACTCTGCATCACGAAAGGCACCGCGAATATGTCCGGCGCGCCAAAGCACAAAGGCGCGCAATGCATACATTTCTGCTGAGGAATGTAGGTGCACGCCCCTTGTCAAACTGTCAAAAGCCTCGCTATGTGCTTGCAGTTGGCTTTGTAAAAGGCCACGCGTGGCAAGAAGAGCCGGCGTTTCGCCAGATTTGAGAATGCTCTCCACAGTGCGCAGTGTTTCTTCAGGCTCTGCAAAAATAAGCTCAGTGCGCGTGCTTTGGATTGGGTCAAGTTCTGCTGCATCAAGGACGCTCTCATCATGAACTGCGCTTGTATCCATTGTTTCGGAGGCGCTTTCATCCTTGGCGCCGCAGGCACACAGAAGCAAAATACAAAGGCAAAGTGTTATATTCTTAAGTGTTATTGACATAATAAATCCTTAAAATTAGGAGCGTATGAAGTAGTGAGGGTGGTAACTTGCACGGCGATGGAGGAGAGGAGTAAGGTAATGGACGAGTCTGTCCGTACTTTTTTCTATATCGTGCCCTGTGGCAGCTTCGAAAGCTTTTTCTATCCATGCAGGATAGGTCTCCTCGTGCATCATCTCTTCAAGAGCCGCAAACCACGGGGCAACCTCCTCTTCAGTGGGCATATGTTGCACATCTTTGCGACATGCCTCCGGCGTTTCAAGGTTTAGTCCGCCACCGTTGACAGCATTTGGCAATCCTCCCGAGTTTGAAGCAATGACGGGAATGCCGTTCATGGTCGCCTCTGCCGCCACACGACCAAAACCTTCATAAGCAATAGAAGGTGCAAGTAATACCTTTGTTTGGTCGTAGACAAGACGTATGTCTGTCGTGTGTTGTGCTACAGACACATTTTCAAAAAGTGTGGGATCTTGTTGGAAAGTAGCCAGAGCCTGCGCCCATGTTCCGCGGCTTTCAACCACAAGAAATTTCCACTCTGGATATTTTTCTCGCGCCATAAGGGCAAGGCGTAGAACAAGAGAAATGCCCTTTGTAGGACAGGGATTTATGTAGGTGATATAGGGTGCACGCGCCGTGAGTTCTGCATGGCTTACAGTGTGTTCAAGCAATTGTTTTGCAAGATGCACACGCTCTGCGCAGATGGCTTGTTGTGGTTCTATAAAGGGTCCCACAGGCAGCATATTGATGTTGTTATTGCCTCGATAATATTGCGCGGAAAGCAAGGATTCTGTCAAAAGTAAGTCTACTTCTGGAAAATGAAAATTCCGATAACCGCCATTGAGCGCATACACACAAGTGCCAATCCCCTTTCTGTGACATTCTGCAATGATGCTCATTTCAAGAACACAGCAACCAAAAATAAGCAGGATATCCGGCTTAAAAGTTTGGACTGTAGCAGAAAAACGCTGGTAAAAAAGCAGTTCCTCGTCACGCGTCATATCACCGATAGCGGTGGATTTTGTACGCAAGTACTGATATTGCACTCCCCTATCTTGTACGTCAAACCATTGCGCATCGCTTTGCTTAAGCTGTTCCTCAAGATTCGGAAAAGCCGCCGTACCGCTTGGCGCATCAAAGGTGAGGGCAGAAACAACATGGCATCGAAAGCCGCGTTTTGTTAATTGTGTAAAGGCATTACGCATATAAGCCGCTGCACCCGAAGACGAATCGTGCAAGCAGTACGGCGCCGCCCACAAAATACCCGGAGCCTGCGGCATATGCGAAGGCAAGGAAAAATCGTTCATATGTCATCACCTCACCACGGCATCTAATTTTTTTTTCTTTTTTATTTTTTCTTTTTTATTTTTTCTTTTTTATTTTTTCTTTTTTATTTTTTC
>CAYJHT010000319.1:0-3309 GCA_964369615.1 uncultured Desulfovibrionaceae bacterium | reverse complement strand
GATGAGCTTGACGCAGTTAAAGGGCAAAAAGGCATTAAATCAGCGTTTCCTTAGATTTTGCAAAGGCACAAATGCCTTGTATTTTCTAAAAACACTCTTAAATGAAATGTCGCTTTCAAAAAATACTTAAAAAACACCTTTTTAAGTTCTCCATTAAAAAGCGACAACTACCTAAGCATTGTCGCCTGGGCAACACGAAATACGTTCTATGCAGCAGTATAAATTAATTCTTTTTATTATATAACCCTTTTTCTTCATTAGTAGAACAGCGAGCGCGTTTTGAAGGGAGGGAAACTTTTTGGCGTTAGCAAAAGTTTCCCTCCCCCCGTAAAAAAAGAAAGTAAAAATAAACTTTTCAATAAAGGATGCCCCACCATGAAAAAACCTCAGCCACAACAGGCTCTTGGCATCGTCTTCTTTCCTGCCTTTGATTGGGCCATTTCTCCCACGCATCCGGAACGTCAAGAACGCCTCCTCTATACGCAAGACCAAATTGTTGAAGAAGGACTCTTTGATATAGACGGTATCGCCGAATATCGCCCCACCCTCGCCACACATAAAGACGTTGAGCGCACACATTTTTGCCTGCCCTCAGCAGAGCACGTATGCACACCCTCCCACCTTGCCTCCGCCGGCGGTGCTTTGCGCGCCGCGCGCACTGTCATGACAGGAGAAACGCGCCGCGCCTTCGCTCTTGTACGCCCTCCGGGACATCACGCCATGCGCATAACTCACGGCAACAGAGGCTTTTGCAATATTAACATAGAAGCAATCATGCTCGACCATATACGCGCAACTTTTCCGCACCCGGAACGCCCCTTACGCATCGCCGTCGTCGATACAGATTGTCACCACGGCGACGGCTCACAAGATATTTTTTGGAACGATCCCGACACGCTCTTCATCTCACTCCACCAAGACGGACGCACTCTCTATCCGGGAACAGGCTTTCTGCATGAGTGCGGAGGCCCCGGCGCACGCGGTAAAACCGTGAATATTCCCCTGCCACCACGCACCGGCGATGCAGGCTATCTCTATGCCATAGAACACGCTGTCTTGCCAATACTTGACGCCTTTCAACCTGATATCATTGTCAATTCCGCAGGACAGGACAATCACTTCACAGACCCACTCGCCGACATGCTTCTGACAGCACAAGGCTATGCACGATTGACACAAGCACTTAAGCCCCACATTGCGGTTCTTGAAGGCGGCTATTCCATCCGCGACGCCCTGCCCTACGTGAACCTTGCCCTTTGCCTTGCTCTGGCAGACATGCCCTTTGACCATGTTCGCGAGCCTATACAGAACATGTCCTACACAAAATCTTTTATGGCGGAGCTGGAAAAAGCCGGCACCCACGTCTCCGATGATGTAAAGCGTCTTTGTGACGCTGCACGCGAGGTCTTTTTTCACCCCCCCCAACAGGAAGCGCACCCTCAACGGCAGGCCACACAAGACGGGGATTGGTGGATTGAACAAAGACACATTTATTATGATACGGACATGCTCACAGACCGCCAGCAAGTAGCCACAAGGCTCTGTGAACACTGCCCGGGCGTGAGTATCACCCACAGCCACCCTTCGCGAGGTTCAAAGAGCACTTGCGTACACCTTCCGCGCACACGCTGTGAACAGTGTCGCCGCCTCGCCGATGATATCTCTTACAGTGCCACGCGCATTCTTTATGAGGTATAAACATCTGTTAATATTCTCCTTAAAGAGGAGTGTGCTGCAAGCTGCGCCACAGTGCCACACACAACATTGAAAGCCCCTTGACAGCTCCTTGAAAGCCCCTTACGGTGCGAATCATGTACGGTTAAACACGCTCTCTAGCGTTTTGTTTTTTTGAAAAGACTCAACTCTACAACTGTAATAATACTCGTAGAGAACAAAAAAATGAGAGGAAGAATTTGCATGCTGACGGAAAATCCCCCTTTTTTCAATCTTGCCCTTGTTCTTCTTTCTTACACGCTTTCTTTGTGGGCGGCTTTACACGCTATTTTGCATAAGAACAATCCGCGTGCGGCTCTTGGTTGGGCTATATTGACCCTAGCCTTGCCCGGCCTTGGTGCGCTCTTTTATTTTGCCTTCGGCATTGGTCGTTCTGAGAGCCGTGCGGCGCGCCTTATGCGTTCTGCCAAACTCAAGGCACCTATGGAGCAGGAGCCTATGCACGGCGGAACAGACCTTAATCGTCCACCGGGCGCTCTGCGCACACGGCTTTTGCGTCAAAAGTTTACAACTATGGCGCGGATTGGTGAAACTCTCACAGGCCGACGCTTAAGTGGCGGCAACGCTATAAAGGCTTTGTACAATGGCGACGAAGCCTATCCTGCCATGCTGGAGGCCATTGACAAGGCTGAAAGCCATATCTACCTAACAACATACATTTTTACAGCAGGCGATATCAGCGATGACTTTTGCAGTGCGCTGCTTGACGCGGCAGAGCGTGGTGTGGATGTGCGCCTTATTATTGACGGTCTTGGTGGTCGCTTATATTCCTTGCCGCACATTCCTTTGTTGGGCAATAAGGGGTATCCGTGGAAGCGATTGCGTGAGGGGGGTGTACAAGTAGCGGAATTTTTGCCGCCGCGCCTCTGGCCTCCCAATTTTGCAATCAATTTGCGCAATCACCGCAAAGTGCTTGTGGCAGACAGTATCGGCTTTACGGGGGGTATGAATATTGCGGATTATCATGTGCGCCAGCATAAGGCTTTTAGCGTGCAAGATGTACATTTTTTGTGTTCCGGCCCCATTGTGGCGCAACTTTGCGAAGCATTTCTGCTTGACTGGGGCTTTTGTACAAATGATTACAGCACCACACACAAACATAAAGAACGTATGTGCGGCGACGTTCTGTGTCGTATGGTGCTTGATGGGCCGGGTTCAGGCAAGGACCCTTTGCATGAACTCCTCTACGGTGTGATGAATGCCGCTTCCAAAAGTATCCGCATTATCACGCCCTATTTTCTCCCTACACAAGAATGTATGGCGGCGTTGCGATCAGCTGCCTTGCGCGGCGTAGATGTGCGCATTATTTTACCTGCAAAGAACAATCATTTTTATGTGCATGCCGCCACATTGCACCTTCTGCCCAAGCTCCTTGAGAGCGGTGTGCAGATATTTTTTCAGCCGCCCCCTTTTGCGCACACAAAACTGCTTATAGTGGACAGCTACTACACGCAAATCGGTTCTGCCAATCTTGACCCGCGTAGCCTGCGTCTGAATTTTGAGTTGAATGTGGAATGCTTTGACTCTTCACTTGCGCGGCGTATGCAGCAATATTTTGACAACACCATGAAGAGG
>CAYJHT010000318.1:0-3329 GCA_964369615.1 uncultured Desulfovibrionaceae bacterium | reverse complement strand
AAAAACAAACATTAACGCTTTTTTATCTGTGCCCACAAAAGACGCAATACAATGTAACACGTTAAAAATACAAAAACATAGCCCATAGAAATACTTGTAAAGGGAAGAGTATACAGTTGTAATCCCTCAAAACGCAAGGAAAGCCACGCAAGAGCGAAGGGGACGGGAAGGAGTGAAGCCATGCTGATACTTGCGCGCGCAAAGAAATGCTTGCCAAAATGTTCGTGCGCCATTTTGTTGGCAGCAAAATATGCCTCTTTATTGCCGGCATGAAGAGCCTTCATGCTTACTTTGTGATAACGCTGTACATCGTCTTGCATGCCTTGGTAATACTTTCCATGCAGACGCTGGAAAAAATGAAAAATGACACTTCCTATAAGAATGCAGTATATGGCTAAAAAGGCGCAACCAAGCCAAAGCCCCATATGCGCTTCAGGAGGAAGGCGGAAAGGAAGGATAAGAAAGGTGTCAAGCCATGTGGGAAGCCAATCTGCAAATGATGCCATAAAAAACTCTTGTGTCTAAATTTTGAATTTACGTTTTTACACAAAAAAAGCTCTTGTAAAAGGCATGGCAATACGATGCAAGCCTGCGCTTCACAAGAGCTTTTTTTGTTATATTGCTGTGCTTCTACCAAAGGCGAAGATCAAAGAAACCACGCAATACATAGTTAATACCCACAACAAAGGCAAGCACGATAAACAAGCGCTTAAGCCATACGTCCGGCAAATACTTCGCAGTCATAGGACCAACCCACGAACCAAGCACAATGCCGCCAAGCTCAAGGCCAATGAGAGGCCAATATACAGGGGTGCCGCCAAACATAAAAGTACTAATCGAAACAATCATGCCTACAAGTACGGCAAAGGCGGACGTGCCCGCCGCAAGGTACATGGGCAGTTGTGATATACTGGTAAGGAAGGGGACAAGCAAGAAGCCGCCGCCCACACCCAAGAAAGAGGCCACAGACGCAATAATAAAACCGCCAACGACAGGTATAAAGGTGCTGAAGGAAAATTCTACGCCGCAAAAAGTGAACACAACACGCGAAGCGCTGATGCTTTTTACTTCCACACGTGTTTTTATACCACTGTCAGCATGCCCCTTCGAGGCTTCCTCAAAAGCCTTGGCAGCTGCCGCGGCTGTTTGCTTTTTCGCCTTGGCAGCAGGGGTGGTTTCATAAAAAAGATAACAACCAAGCGCCAGTACAAAGAGGCCAAAGAAGCCGACATAGCTTGAAAAGTCTACCTTACCTTGGGTAAGCATGGGAATAAGTGTGGCGCCGGCAAGTGAGCCGATACCAAGAGCAATGCCAAGAGGTAAAACAATACGCCCGATACTCCAGTATTTGAAAGAAGAAATCAAGGCCGAACAACCTACGAGCCATTGGTTAGACACACGAATGGAGTCGGTAATACCCTTGTTAATTGCCATGTCCTTACCAAAGGAGCCGGCATAATCACCAAGGCCAAACACGTTGATATGCCCCACAGAGGCCATAACACCGCCAAAAGCACCCACGGTAGAGAAAATCCATCCTACCCACACTGCCCATACGAATGCGAGAACAGGGTTAATATTTGGCGCACCGGGGATGCCAAGAAAGCCCTTTTCAGCGGCAGGGTCGATTTTTTTTGCTTCCACAGCAGCAGCAATCGCAGCTTCTAAGGTGGGTTTCTCAGCTTTTTGTGCCTGTTCTGCTTGTGCGGCAGGAGCCGGCGCGTTGGCAGCATAACACAAGGGCGCTGCCACATACAGCATAGCGAGAAGCACAAGTGATACAAAAGAAAGCTTTTTCATGAAAACTCCTTTATTCATGGTGATTATGACGCAAGAACGCTTTTCACCATGTCTCTAATATGTCAATGAGGCTTATACTTTATCGCAGCTTTCGCACGCGACTCCTTCACCCTTCTTATAAATGATAAGAGGACAATTCTTACAGACGTCGCCGCCGGGGAAACCGTCGCCGGGACGCGTGATGGACGCAGACTTATTGTTCTTATCCATGCGCTGCAAGAGACGCTTAACCGTAGCTTCTATTTGATTGCCGGGGATAAAGACGTTGACTTCGCCGCGTTCTGTTTTACCCGCATTGTAACTGCCCGAGCAGGCAGGGCAACAGTTGAAGGTATTTTCCAAGTAAGAATAGATGGTACCACCACATGCAGAGGAACTCATGGTGATCATGGGGCGCAAGGGGTGTGTGTCTGTGGCGGCCATGTAGTCAACAGCAAGGTGATAGGATTGGATGTTGTCACAATAGAAGTGGATGACATGGGGGGGGAGTTTCGCATCGCCTAAGGGACCTACAGCAATGCCTTTTAAGGCGCCCAAACCAATCTTTGGTTTGGTGAGCAGGAAGCGTTCTGCTTGGTCAAGATCAACACAGTATTTAACTTGTGACTTAACTTCATTAGGATCAATTTCCTTCCAACCAAAACTGACTTTTGAATTACTGCAACCAAGCAGATCAGGCGTACCAAGAACGGTTTTGCGTTGCATACGCGCGGTCACTTCCCACTGGCAATAGGTAAGAGCCTTGATAGGCTCAACGTGGGGAGTGAGTTCTTTGAAGCGGCGGACATCATCATTGTTAAACAAAAGCGTTACGGCGATGGGATTGTGATACAATCGTAAGGCATCCATGAGCACACGTTCCATTTCAGCATAGGACATCGACGCAGATTTAGACATAGCCATAGATAAAGACATAAAAACCTCCAAAAAGCACGATTATCTCATATGTACACGCAGCAGCACATACGAGCAAAATAGGGACACCCACATGACACAAAACTGTGACAGGCGGTATCTGAGCCTTAACCAGTAAACTTAGGAAGTCAGTACACGAGGTACGAGGGATATTGCGAAAAAAGCATTAGGCGCATTTTTCACAATCTTTTTGCAGCATAGAACAATAATAGTTCTCAGTCAATAGAAAAGGGGAAAGTTTATATGTTGCTTGCAAAAAAAATGCAAGAAAAAATTATACACCAAATATAAAATATATACATTTCAAGACATTACACAACTAACAATACAGCGATAATCTCGTCATTTTGCTCTGCACCTTGTGTGAAACTTTGTACATTCTCAAGGAGAGCTTGCAAAAATGCAGGATGGGCTTTGTTCTCCTTGCAAAACTGTATGAGCTTGCGCATCGCCATAAAAAGCTGCACTTTCAACTTGAATGTAAGTTCCATCTAGGGGCTGTTTCTAAGTAAATTCTTTTGCATTTTGTCACTCTTCTGAAGGGTCAAAACAGAGTTTCTTGTAAAAAATACAAAGGATCATTTTCACTCTTCCATTCGAGAGCGCCGATTGTC
>CAYJHT010000317.1:0-3361 GCA_964369615.1 uncultured Desulfovibrionaceae bacterium | reverse complement strand
TCTCAAAAAACAATGCCGGTGAAAAAACACCCAAAATACGACAACATCGACACATACCCGTCATACAAACACACTAAAGATATCACCACCTACGCAAAAGAAGGATAGAAAGTATGAAAAAAATTGTCTTAGCAACTCGCAATGCAGGAAAAATTAAAGAACTCGCAGACGCCCTGCGCCAACATAATTTTGAAGTTCTCGGACTCGAAACATTTCCAGAACTTGAAGATATTGAAGAAAATGGCAGCACCTTCGAAGAAAATGCACTCCTAAAAGCACGCCACGTCGCACGCAATACAGGCCTCATCGCCGTGGCTGATGACTCAGGACTCGAAGTCGATGCTCTCAAAGGCGCTCCCGGCGTCTACTCCGCACGCTACGCCAACGACCTCCCCCCCCTCAAAGACGAAACAAAAGACCAACGCAACAATCGAAAACTCCTCCTCGCACTCAAAAACACACCCGAACACGAACGCGCCGCGCGCTTCGTCTGCTGCATGGCCGTATACACACCACAAGAACAATACTTCACAGTCCGCGGTACATGGGAAGGAAATATTTTACTCAACTCACTCGGCGAAAACGGCTTCGGCTATGACCCCGTTTTTTGGGACGAATCAAGCCAAAAAAGCGCCGCACAACTCACAAAAAATGAAAAACTCGCACGAAGCCACCGCGGTACGGCCTTAAAACTACTTCTTGCTCAATGGGATAAATATATAAAATAATAACCTTTCTTTGTTTAAGGATACACTTTACAAATTTTCTAGATGTGCTATGCTCCCCTCGAAGGTATAGTGCAGAACAGAAACTAGTACGTAGCGACATAGCATGCCCCTTCACAAGAAAAATATACAGAAGCGTACACGCATTTTAAATTTTTACACCAATGGAAGCATTCTATATGCTGCGCAACAGGTTTTAGCATGATACAGAAAAATGGATTCTTTTCTGAAAATAATACTTTTGATACAAAAAAGCATTTAAGAAACAACAAAAAAAACCTTTTTAATCCAAAAGATATATACACAACGCTCAAATGCAAATGCCAAACCGCGCGCATGCACCTCGACGCACAATCACGCCTCTACAGCCAAAGCGGTATTTTACGCTACGCAAAATCCCAAAAGCTCACAAATCTTTTTGGATACCTCATGGCTATAGGCGAGCAAATATCGCGCTCATCCTCACTCTCCGCCATTCGCGCCGCCTTCTTCCTGCTCCTCCCCTTCCTCTTCCTTAACTCATTGGGAATTTTATTGATATCATTCCCACTAGACGGCTACAGAACATTCATGGCAGACCTCTTAGGTATTCACTGGCAAAGCTATATATCCCCCTTCGTCTCCGTCACGCAACTCATCATATCACCACTTGTAGCCTTTGGCATCGGACACTATTTAGCAAGCCAATTCAATAATACACACCAAAAACTCCACGTAAGTTCAGATATGGTCGGCTTCGTAGCCGTGGCAGCGTATTTTAGTATGCTCCCTCTAGACAGTCTCAGGCCGCTCGAGTTTTGGTCTGGTTCATCAGGTCTCTTCACCGCTATCATTATAAGCTTTCCTGTTGTTAAGCTCTTCTTAGCACTCTTTTCATGCAAATGCCTGAGAATACACTGGCCTGGCTCTGCCTCCGGACTCGTTATCACACAAGGCTTCAACGCCTTCATACCCGCAATTATTACACTCATTCTCTGCGTGGCAGGCTCACAGGTTGTCACCATCCTTGCGGGAAAGGACCTCTACGAACTGCTCTACTCCCTCTCCATGATTCCCTTTAGCACGCTCACAACAGGACTCGAACAAGTCCTCTTTCACGTGCTCTCCATGCAAACACTCTGGTTTATGGGATTTCATGGCGCACACATGCTGCGAGATATCGCTTATGGCGTCTACGACACTGCTATGACAGAAAATGTCGTCGCTGCTATGAATGGCACAGAAGTACCCCATATACTTACGGATATATTTCTTGATGCCTTTGTATTCATGGGGGGCGCAGGAACCGGACTTGCCCTCGTAGGCGCATTGCTCTTTTTCGGAAAAACACCCGCAAATAGAAAACTGGCCTTCTTTTGCCTCATCCCTTGCATTTTCAATATTAATGAAGTCCTTCTCTTCGGCGTCCCTGTTATACTCAATCCCATATTATTACTACCATTCTTGCTTACACCCATAGTCCTCACACTGACAAGCTATGCCAGCATAGCCCTAGAATTTGTGCCAAAAACAAGCGTCATGGTTGAATGGACTACTCCCATATTTATGAATGGCTATCTTGCTACAGAATCTGTCTCAGCCATCATCCTGCAATGCGTCAACCTTCTCATAGGTATGGCTATCTACGCGCCCTTCGTGCGCTTTGGCAACCGTATGAAGGAAAAACAATTCACCACTCTCTTCGATACGCTCCTCCAAAGAGCCACAGCCACTATCACAGACTCACGTCAATACATCAATTATAATGATGACGCAGGCGCACTTGCGCGAAGCCTTGTCGTAGAAATGGAACACTCCCTCAAAACAGGCGAAGGTTTCTATCTCATGCTACAACCGCAAATCTGCGCAAAAACCGGCAAAGTCGTCAGCGCAGAATCTCTCGTGCGTTGGCGTACAAAAGCTTACGGCAATATCGCAACACCCATTACCATTGCACTTGCAGAAGCCTCTGGACTCATCCAACCGCTCGGCCTATGGATATTCAATGAAGCATGCAGACTACGCAAGCAATGGATGGACGAAGGTTTTGAAGATATCGTGCTCTCTGTCAATGTCTCCGGCGCCCAACTCGAAGACAGCTTTGCAGAACAGCTCCAATACATCATGGCAATGCACGACCTCCCCCTTGGCAGTGTGGAGATAGAAGTCACAGAATCACGCATGCTCGGCTCAAGTATCGACGAGAGCAAGGCACTCATGGACCTGCATAGCTCTGGTTTTCCTCTTGCCATTGACGACTTTGGTATGGGGCACAGTTCGCTCAAATATTTAAGAAAATTCCCTGTGTCCGTCGTAAAAATTGACGGCGCCATAGTCAAGGACGTGCTTACAAACCCCATATGCGCCGACATTATTTCCACCATTACAAAGCTCTGCCGTGCTCGAAATATGCGTTGCATTGCAGAATTTGTAGAAACAGAGAAGCATGCAGAAAAGCTTCGTGAACTTGATTGTGACCTTTTCCAAGGCTACCTCTACAGTGCCCCCCTCATGCCAGACGCATGTCTGCAATACATACACAATATCAACAACGCCCTTATAAAACGCTAGTGCCCTGTAAAGTCTAAAAACTGTTTTTTATTTTCCTTTTTGCGGGGGGAGGGAAACTTTTTCTAGCGCCAAAAAGTTTCCCGCCC
>CAYJHT010000316.1:0-3366 GCA_964369615.1 uncultured Desulfovibrionaceae bacterium | reverse complement strand
GGGTCTATCTCATCTTTCAAAAAAACCATCTGTTTAACTAGGTAGTTGGCGCTTTCTGATGAAAAAGCCACATGGTTTTCTAAAAGTTTTTCTGCACTCACAGGCGATAACTATGAACCTTCAAACTGTCTCACAAGTATTTTGCAAGCATAATTGAAAATAATTCACACAATCGGAACGACGTGGTAAGTTGTGCACGGCATGCTCATTTTTTAGGAAAACATGTGGGGGGAAACTTTTTTTGGGAAAAAAAGTTTCCCCCCAAGAAAAAAACTTAAAAAATAAAAAAAGCTTTCCCCTAAACCCCCCTTCAAAAAATATCTTTACTTAGAAACAGCCCCTAGTAGTTGGCGCTTTTTAATGAGAAAATCATACCTCTTCTTAATAAGAGGTGTTGTACATTCCATGACGATAACTGTGAACTTTTAAACCGTCCCAAGAGTACTTAATGAACATTATTAAGAATGCTTCACACAATCAAAACGACATACACTGACTCTATGCACACGAAAAAAAATCTTTGCAATGTCTCACTCGATACGGCATACTCTTCTAGACGCTGTCGTCAAATATATAAATTTTCTATTCAAGACCACCGATTGCCTCGCTAAACAGTGAGTTTTTTTGAAGGGGGAAACTTTTTTTCCCAAAAAAAGTTTCCCCCCACAAGCTTTTAAAAACAAAAATATGTTTATTTTAAAGGAGCTTGGAGGGGATTTCATGGATACAAATGCCGAAAAAGGCTACATCCTGCTTTTTTGTAAAATAGTTGCCTTTTCGCTCTGTGTCACCTTCTTCTTTATCGCGCCCTATGGCTGGTACTGGCTCTTTGACAGCGGCGATACGCGCATGCACGAAGCCGTGCGACAACAAACATCCCCCGATAATGCCAATGGGCAAATCCCCCCGCCACTCGTACTCTACGGCCCTGCTCTCCCTTATGACCATGGCGCATACGCTTTGGAACTGTATAAAACCGTCAAACCCGCTGTCGCCCTTATAGGTTCGCAGAGGGTAAGTAATATGCGCAGCACCTATATGACCGAAAGCTTTGTGAATATGGGCGGCAGTGTACAATCTATGCAAGAAATGCGGGAACTGTTTTATAAAATGTTGGAATCACACAAGCCGCAAGTCTTGCTCTTGGCTCTGGACTTTTGGTGGTTTGACAGTCACGCCCCCGTCCCGACAAAACCTGCCCCCCCCTCCTTTTGGGAGTCCGTTAAAAAGCCTTGGGCATGGCTCTTCACTGGCGGCATCAGCCTTGGCGATTTCTTCGCCCCACTCACAGGCCAATTTGAAAACACTATGTTTGGATTTTTTGCGCAAAAAAGCCGCACAGGCTATGCCGCCGACGGCTCATATTATCCAACGCACATACTCAGCGGACAAAGCTTCCCGCCGGATTTTCAATTTCAACACTCTCTTGCCGCCGCACAAAGAGGTTCATCCGGTACCGTCAGTGAGGCGCAACTCCAGATGCTTATGGAAATATATTTTTATGCCAGCGCACGTGACATACAAGTAGTGCTTTTTTTGCCGCCTATGGCGCCGCAAATTTACGCAATTTATAAAGAGCAAGCAACCCCTCTGGTCTTCAATCTTGCCGCGCGTATCACAGAAAAGCATATGCCTGTCATTGACTTGAGCAACCCCGATACAGTAGAAAGCCATGAATGCGAATTTATTGACGGCTTCACAGGCGGCGATGTGCTCGGCGCCCGTGTTTTTTATCGACTCGCAGACCACTTCCCAAACTTCCTGCACTTTGTTAATGTCGCCCTCGCGCAAGACCATATACAAGCGCGGCAAGGCTACGCCAGTATCGGAGATTCGCGCCTTGCTGTCTTTCCCGAAATCGACTTTATGCAGTTTTCTTGCCCTACTCGGAGGTAATGCATGAACACTTTTTTTATTATATATTCTAGACATTTTTTGCGCAGCATGTGCATACTTATGGCACTTGCTGGCGTCTCGCCGGCATGTGCCGCAGAGCATATTTACGCCGCACCGAATGTATCAGGACAAGGTCATGACCCCAATGCCCCACTCTATGAGGTCGTGCAAGAAAATACACATACAGCACCAATGCCCATGCAAAACGAAGTGCGACAAGCTGTGACGCCGCCTTCCCCCGCAAGGCAAACGACAAATATCCCCCTTGTCACACCGCCCTCAGCCCAAACGCAAGGCACTGCCTCGCCAGCACTTTCCGCATCGGAAATTGAAAGTGCCACACAGGCCGCCCATTATCAGCAAGCGATAACCGCCTACAGGGCAGGAAGCTATGCACGCGCCCAATCCCTTTTCCTTGAGCTTGCACAGAAGGGCAATGGCAAGGCTATGAATATGCTGGGTCTTATGCACGACAGAGGGCATGGTGTCCCAATCAACAGTAAGAAAGCCCTGGAATGGTTCCGCAGAAGCGCAGATGCAGATAATACCGACGGCATGTACAATCTTGGCAGACTTCTTGAACAAGGCCGCGGCACGCCGCGGCATGTGGACAGCGCCGCTGTGTGGTTTCGCAGAGCTGCCGACCTTGGGCAAGCAGACGCACAATACAATCTTGGCAAGCTTTATGAGCGTGGCGAAGGCGTTGTGCGTAATGACAAGCACGCCGCAGGCTGGTACAGCCTCGCCGCTACAGCAGACAATGTGGAAGCTCAAGCCAGACTTGGACACCTCTACCACATAGGCAAGGGCGTTCCTGTCAATTTAGAGCGTGCAACCCTTCTTCTTTATGGCGCCACCATGCGCGGACACACAATAGCGCGCGACGAGCTTTTGGCTCTTGCAACGGCTCATTATAAGGATAAAGGACTTCCCAAGGTCACACTCTTCGGCGCAGAGCTCAGCAATCCCAAGGGGGTGCGTCGTGCTTCCATGCGCTCCGCTTTGGCCGTTTCAAAAGTAAAAGCCATTCGTGAAGACAGCGCTTTTGTGTGCGATGTCTACGACTTGTCGCAGAGCGTGCCCGGAGCCACGGAAATGGCTGTATGTTATGGGAAGCACACAACAACACAGGCGGCAGAACAGCCCCTTGGTTTTCTCAAAATCGATTATGTCGCCACCAGCAAGGCACAAGCGGACGCCATAAATGCGATGGTGCAACAGCGTTTTGGCCCTCCTTCTGCGGCAGAGACTTCGGCTTCACAATTGTGGAACCTTGGTCATGTCATTGTTGCCACCCAATATGTGCCTGATTTAAACCAAGTAGGACTTATGTATATGATGCCCCATGTCTACCACTCTACAGTGCAAGACGCAAAATTTTAAAGGATATATCTTTCTTCTGTCATTAAGTTGTGTTTTTGAAAAGGCTTGTGGGGGGAAAACTTTTTTTAGGAAAAAAAAGTTTTCCCC